>JBBQOJ010000438.1:0-3826 GCA_038330815.1 Chitinophagales bacterium
AATATTTTTACAATTCGCAGGTAGATACACTGGGTAATTTTAGCAGGTTCAATGTTTTTGAGCGTAGTTTGTATGGCCCTTTTGGAGAGGGGCGTTTTGGCGGACTGAGTTTCAATGTCGACAATAATATCCAAATGAAAGTGCGGGATAAAAAAGACACGGCAGCGGGAGCAGTAAAAAAAGTAACCCTAATTGATGGCCTGAACCTGGCTGGTAGTTATAACTTCCTGGCAGATTCCTTTAAGCTGAGTACCTTTAGTATTGGCGCCCGGAGTAACCTCTTTGAAAAAATAAGTATCACTGCCAACGCCATTTTGGATCCCTACCAGGAAGATGCAAGGGGGGAGCGGATTGACCGCCTTATCTGGAGAGACAAGGCCTTATCACTGGGCAGGTTTTTGGGAGGTAATGTGTCGATGTCTACCCAGTTCCAGGGCGGCGATAAAACTAAGAAGCCGGCACAAAACACACTTACCGGGCAGCCCTATAATCCCAATACAGGACTGCCATTGGATGAGTACCAAACGGAAGCAGCCTATATCAGCAACAACCCGGCTGAGTTTGCCGATTTTTCCATACCCTGGTCGGTTAGTTTAAACTATTCACTGCGTTTTCAACGCGACCGTAAAGAAGATTATAGCGGTTACACTACCAATGTTTTCCAGGACGTAAACTGGAACGGCACAGTAAACCTAACCGAGAAATGGCAATTGGGATTGAATGGCTTTTATAATATTTCTTTAAAGGAACTAGGCACCATATCGGTTTCCATCGCCCGAGAAATGCACTGCTGGCAAATGGCCATCAATGTATCGCCGGTGGGCCGATATCGTTTCTTTAATATCAGTATCAGTCCAAAATCAGGGCTGTTAAGGGATATTAAGGTAAATCGTACCAGGTACTTTTTTGATCTGTAGTACTTCAATGAGTAAAGTGCCCTTTGGCATTTACCAGGTTTGCTGAAGCGGTGAAGCAATCATCATAATTTCTATGGATCATTTCACCTTAGATAAACAGGGCAATTTTATGGTGCAGGAATCTGTACTACTGAATGTAATCAGCGCGGTTTGTTTATTGGCTACCTTCATTGGCGTTTTAATTACACTTGATTTTAACATCCGTTGGGGGGGAGCATCAATGCTGTTACTTTATTTGATGTTGATAATTTTTAGCACTGTTTTTTTTGTAAAAGCGATCAGGAGCCAGGTCATCCTCACCATTAACAAAGCGGGCATTTCTTACAAAGGACATTTCATTACCGGGTGGGATCAATTTATCACTGCCTATATCACCCAGAACGATTTAATGGTCAGTGAATCTTCCACGGGACTTTATGACAAGTTCAGGATTGTAGTTGAATTTGTTGCACCCGGCAAGGCGATAAGGTACCGGTGTGAAATGAGGATGCCCGGCAGCCAAAATAAATACGAATATCAAATTATCCGTGTGATGGAATATTTTTCCGGTAAAGCATTATCACTGGCAATTTTATAATACAATTACGCCAGGGCTAAAAGTGGTTAAATGGTATCTTCCGAATGGTACATGGGTAACCGATCATTTTACTGTGCACCAGGTTAATACCTCGACGCATCGTTCTTTTTGCTATGCAGGTTTAAATGTACTTCCCAGCCATCATAGGTATTGGTAAGTTCTATTTCACCAAAGAAACTACGATAGGGTAAATCGATAATATTCAAACGCAAGGTAGTAACGGTAAAGCGGATACTTTCATCGGGCATTTCCAGTTCGCTCATAAAAGAAATAATACTCTTATCAACCCACTTCATTTTCGCCTTTTTGAGTTGTTTATAGGTTTGCTTATAAACTTTTACCGCCGCTTCGTAGCTTTCCCCTTCATACATAATTGCCTGCCAGCTGTCGGTGGTATCTTCAAGCGAATGAAAGCGATACACGGCACTGTGAAGCGCTCCGGGTACACTTACCCGGGATTGGTATACGTCCATCTCGCCACGGGAATTGAGTTGCTTTCCCTGTATAGTGGTAAAGTTCCTTTTAAAATCCTGCACAATCACGGCAAGTGAATCTGAAAAAGTTGCCGTCGGGAGTACAGTTTTGTAAAATTGAGCAGTGGCCATTTGCAGGCTAAATAAACATAGCAGTAATAAGGGTAGTGTTTTTTTCATAGCGGTGATTAGGTTACTAATAGGCAAGAGGGCCGTCTCGCATAGTTGTATTTTATTGACAAGGCGAACGATTTTTGCCAACTTTTCCTAACAACGTAAGAAGGGCGTTTTTATTATCCCACTAAACAACTATCCTAATTTAATAGGAAGTGGTGGGTAAAACAACAGCAGTAAATGTGTTAATTTCACCGGATGAAAGTGGCCACCATTCATGAAATTAAACAGGAGCTATTGGTTGTTTCTCCAACTGTTTTGCTCGACTGTTGTATTCGCCTGGCGAAATTTAAAAAAGAAAATAAAGAACTACTTACCTACCTGCTTTTTGAAGCAAACGATGAGGCGGCCTATATTCAACAGGCAAAGGAAGACATCAGCCAGCAGTTTGCTGAGATCAATCAATCCAATCTGTATTTTGCCAAAAAAAGCCTTCGTAAAATTTTGCGCACCACGGCAAGGTATATACGCTATACGGGGTCAAAGCAGGCAGAAGTGGAGTTGTTATTACATTTCAGCGATACTTTACATCATTCGGGAATACCCGTTTATAAAAACACGGTCTTAACTAACCTGTACCAGTCGCAGTTGAAAAAAATTACCAAGGTGATTTCGACGATGCATGAGGACCTACAATACGATTATTTAAAAGCGTTGAAAATGCTCATGTAATTAACGGTGATAATGTTGTATTGGAAAATTACTTTTGTTGCCCTTGCGAGATTACTTTGGTATTTTTGATATTAAAACTATATGACCATCAAGGATGAATTTGAAACAGCCGTAGCCAACAGTAAAACCTTGCCGGTAAAACCCGGTAATGATGTTTTGTTAAAATTGTATGCCTTATACAAACAGGCAACCGTAGGTGACATTAATACAGCAGCCCCCGCCAATGCTTTTGACTTTGTTGCTAAAGCCAAGCACGGTGCCTGGGAGGAAGTTAAAGGCACATCTAAAGAAGCGGCCATGCAGCAGTACATCGACCTAATTGCTAAACTACAAGGGTAGGCAGTAGAGAATATATTTATTGTTTTACGTTTATTAATGGAGCAACACTTTTAGTATAGTAAATTTTTATGAACCAAACTACAGGGCTACTAGGTAACTTCAGTGGCGTCGCACGTTTGAACGGTGGTTCACCATGGAGCAGCCAGGTGTTATCTCATGTTCACAAACCAATCCAGGGTCATGCTTTACAATTTATCTTTTGCAACGTGAGCAATCACAAGGACTGGAGCGCTGAAACGCCCTACAGGAATCAAGCTCAAGGTATAATATCCGCAACCAATCACTAGCCGGGAAAGGGCGAAACGCCCCTGTTGGAAAGAAAAACTGCTTTAAATCACATGGTTCAAAAGATCAACAAATAGTTGCGGGCTACACCCGCAACTAGGAATATTACGGCCTTGCAGGCCTGGAAATAACTCCTTTCGTTTTTGCGGGCTTCACCCGCAACTAGGAATATTGCGGCCTTTCCCGCCTTGAAATAACTCCTTTCGTTTTTGCGGGCTACACCCGCAACTAGGAATATTAACTCCATTCGTTTTTGCGGGCTACACCCGCAACTAGGAATATTGCGGCCTTTCCCGCCTTGAAATAACTCCTTTCGTTTTTGCGGGCTACACCCGCAACTAGGAATAATAACTCCTTTCGTTTTTGCGGGCTACACCCGCAACTAGGAA
>JBBQOJ010000439.1:0-3818 GCA_038330815.1 Chitinophagales bacterium
TTTTTAAGGACCCTACCCTTGTGGCTTCCTGGCAACTTGACCAGGAAACGGTAACCGCCGGTGCAGAAGTAGCCAACGGCATCATTGCCACCAGCAGCATCCGCCGCAAGGCCCAGTGGCTGCATCGCTACCCTGGCCACACGCTCGAAAATTTACGCGGAAATGTAAATACCCGCCTGGGAAAAGTGCAGGAAAATAATTGGCACGGTGCCATATTTGCTGCAGCTGGGTTAGAACGTATTCAGCTTCGCCCCACCAACGCCATTGACCTCCACTGGATGTTGCCGGCACCTGCCCAGGGTGCCATTATGGTGGTGGCCCGCGCCGAAGACGGGTACTGCCTGGATGCCTGTCAGTATTTTAATCATGATGCTACCGCATTGTGTACTAAAATAGAGCGGGATTTTTTGAAAACCCTGTTGGGTGGTTGCAGTACCCCCATCAGTGCCCTGGCGGAAATTAAGGACGGCAATATACATTTGCGGGGAAATATATTTTCTGTTGACGGCAGGCAAAAAATGGAGATGGAGAAACTTGTTCCAATGGAAGATTCGGCTAACATCGGCAACATTGCGGCCAAAGAAATGTTACAGCAGGGAGCCGACCAGATTGTTGGAAACATTGCCAATGCCCGATAAAATAAAAATATTATGTACGCGGGCCCTGGGTGCCGAATTGGTGGAAGAAGCCGCCAGCGTGGGTATCCGGATTACAGAACTTTCTTTTATAAACACAGTGCCGATCCAGTCCATCGATGTACAGCAGGAAATTGAACAGGCATTATTGCAATCCATTACCGTGGTGTTTACCAGTATGAATGCGGTAGAAGCCGTTCGGTATTACAAGGAAGATAACCTGCCAAACTGGGAAATTTATTGCATGGGCACCACCACCCGCCACCTGGTGGCCAGCTATTTTGGGGAAGCGCTTATTGCCGGTACCGGCAACGATGCCACTTCCCTCGCAGAAGAAGTGATTGCCAACGGTAATACCAAAGAAGTGTGGTTCTTTTGTGGCGACCAGCGAAGGGACGAACTACCGGGCATTTTAAGCGCCGAAGGCATCGAAGTAAATGAAATCACCGTTTATCAAACGCTGGAAGTACCACACCGGGTGCAGGAACATTATAACGGCATCCTGTTTTTCAGTCCGAGTGCAGTCACCAGTTTTTTTAAACAAAATAAAGTAGCGGTTGATACTGTGTTGTTTGCCATTGGCAGTACCACCGCACAGTGTATAAAAGAATTCAGTAACAATACCATCATTACCGGGGAGGAGCCGGGTAAGGCCAACCTCGTTCGAAAAATGATGGAATATTTTACATGAAGCCGTAAAAGCATAGGAAGAAGCCCGCAATGAACCTTAGTAATAGGGAGGTGGAACCAGCAGTAGCTCCAATAGCAACATCGTTGTGTCACTCACTTGTACCACAAACCAATGCGCAGCAGCCAACTTTCGAAGCCTAGCCGTTCCGGTAAATTTGCACGACAAAAGCATCTGCTGATAATTTATTTAAACAACTTGAAATAATAATCTTCAACGATACTTAACATTCACCATCCCGCCAACAGCGGCTGAACACTAGGATATGACGCAACTACACAACGACCTGTTATTACGCACGCTGAGAAAAGAAAAAGTGGAACGTCCCCCGGTTTGGATGATGCGGCAGGCCGGCAGGTACCTGCCGGATTATTTAAAACTAAAGGCAAAATATGATTTCTTTACAAGGGTGCAAACACCCGAACTGGCCTGTGCCATCACCCTGCAACCAATCGACCAGGTAGGGGTAGACGCAGCAATTATTTTTTCCGATATCCTGGTCATCCCCCAGGCCATGGGGTTGGAAGTACTGATGGAAGAGGGCAAGGGCCCTTCCCTGCCAAAGGTAATTGCCAACCAACACGATATTGACCAGTTGATCACCGACGGAGCAGAAGAAAGCCTGAAATATGTATACGATGCTTTATCATTAACCAAACAGGAACTCAATAGCAGGGTGCCGTTAATTGGGTTTGCCGGTGCACCCTGGACCATCCTTTGTTACATGATTGAGGGAAAAGGAAGTAAAACCTGGGAAAAGGCCAAACAATTTGCCTACACACAGCCCGCACTGGCCCACCAGTTGTTACAAAAAATTACCACCATCACCATTAGCTACCTGAAATTGCAGGCAAAGGCCGGCGCCGATACCGTGCAGGTATTTGATAGTTGGGCAGGCGCTTTAAGCCCGGCCGACTTTAAAACCTTCGCACAACCCTACCTGTTACAAATTGCCGATGCTTTGAAAGACCAGGTACCCGTAATACTTTTTCCCAAAGGAAGCTGGTATGCGTTAAAAGAACTGAGTGAAAGCAGCGCGGCGGGGATTGGTATCGACTGGTGCATCGCCCCGCAATTTGCGCGGGAACTAACCGGCAACAGGATCGTATTGCAAGGCAATTTCGATCCGGCCAAACTGCTGGCACCCATTCCTGAAATAAAAAAAGCGGTAAAAGAAATGATCGATGCCTTTGGCACCCAGCTATACATTGCCAACCTGGGTCATGGTATTACTCCCAATATACCGGTGGATCATGCCAGGGCTTTTGTGGATGCTGTAAAAGAATATAGCGCACCCCGCTAAAGTTTAAAACATAAAATGGTGCTACTCCCAGTTACGGAAAAACAATATTGTTGGCATTACTGATAATGTAAAATAGACATGGAACAAACAGGCACCACAAATACCTTTCCTTTTGATAAGGCTGCGGAAGGCCCTTTTGTAACTTTTATACACCGCTTGCAAAACGAAATTTGTGCCGCATTGGAAGCCTGCGATGGTGAAGCGGTATTTATCGAAGACACCTGGCAACGGCCCGAGGGCGGTGGCGGAAAAACAAGGGTGATCAGCAATGGCCGCGTATTTGAAAAAGGCGCCGTCAATACGTCTATCGTATACGGAAAAGTAACTGACCTGATGCGTACCCAGCTAAAAATTGACGGTGATAGTTGGTTTGCCTGTGGGTTAAGCCTGGTAATTCATCCCCTGAATCCCTTTGTTCCAACGGTGCATTGCAATTACCGCATGTTCGAATTGTACAACGAAGCAGGAGATGTGGCCGATCAATGGTTTGGCGGTGGTACCGATCTTACGCCTTATTATTTGTTTGATACCGATGCCCGGCATTTCCACCAGGTGTATAAAAATGTATGCAACGAGTTTGATACCGGCTTTTATGCGGGGTTTAAAAAAGTATGTGATGACTACTTTGTAAATACCCACCGCAACAATGAACGCAGGGGCATTGGCGGTATTTTTTACGATTATAAACGGCCCACTGCTACCCAGCCGGTAACCTTTTGGATGGATTTTGCCAACGCCTGCGGCGATGCTTTTATGGATGCCTATATCCCGATTGTGGAACAAAGAAAAAATTTACCTTACACTGCCCAACACAAGTACTGGCAGGAAATAAGGCGTGGCCGCTATACCGAATTTAACCTGGTACACGACCGCGGCACCCTCTTTGGACTAAAAACAAATGGCCGAACCGAGAGTATTTTAATGAGCCTTCCACCAACGTTGCGTTTTGATTATAATTATCAACCGCTGCCCGGAAGTGAGGAGGATAAATTATTACAGGCCTGCCTGCACCCGGTTGACTGGACGGGCACTCCGGAGGTGGAGGGTTGAAGGTTGAAGGTTGATGGTTCGGGGTTGAAGGTTGAAGGTTGAAGGTTGATGGTTGAAGGTTGATGGTTGGGGGTTGGGGGTTGGGGGTTGAGGGTTGAAGGTTGTGGGTTGAAGGTTGATGGTTGATGGTTCGGGGTTGAGG
>JBBQOJ010000440.1:0-3814 GCA_038330815.1 Chitinophagales bacterium
TCCATTAACAGCGCGGGGTTATTCCACGGCCGTTCGCCTGCTCACCTTGTATAAGTCAGATGTGGTAGGCGATGCCTATTGGAAAGAACTGGCCCAAACAGAAGATACCCTGGTTTTTTACATGTCGTCAGAAACGCTGGACATTGTGGTAAGCAACCTGGTTAAAAATAATATCGCAGCAGATAAATTACTGGCAGTGGTGGAGCAGGCCACCACGCCATATCAACAGGTACATATCGTTAACCTTTACGAGTATGCGAAAACGATGCAGGGCAAAATATTTGCTTCTCCTACCCTGGTGATTATTGGCAAAGTGGTGGCTTTGCACCAAAAATTTGCCTGGTTGCCGCAATCCTTATTGCAGGGAGATTATTTTAAACCCGTTGCAGATGTTCAGTACGAAGCATTGGTAGCCGCCTCGGCAACGCATCTGCCAAACAATACATAGCAGTTAAATGTAAAAGCTAATATCAAAACATATCAACCAATAAAAAAACGAACATGTTAGGAGAGTCAAAATTTAAAATATTCCTTGACCTGGTCAACAACTCCGCAAAGGACGAATTGATTTGGATGAATGGATATTTAAATGGCGTGGTACAACAACAGGCGAAAGCGGCACCAGTTGCCGTAGCTGCGCCTGCTGCGGTAAGTAAGATCACCATCGTATATGGTACTGAAACCGGTAATTCAAAACGGCTCGCCACTGATTTTGCCTCTAAAGCGAAACTAAAACACATTCATGCCAAGGTAGTAGGGATGGACCAGTACCGGCTTACCGACCTCGCAAAGGAAGAATACCTGTTGGCGGTGGTTAGTACCCATGGTGAAGGGGAACCACCGCTGGCCGCAAAGAAATTTTACGATCATATCCACCAAAACGGGTTTAAACTCGATAAATTAAAATACAGTGTATTGGCCCTGGGAGATACTTCTTACCCGTTGTATTGTAAAACCGGTGAGGAGATGGATGAACAATTGGGCAAGTTAGGCGGCGTAAGAATAGCGCCGCTGCAAAAATGCGATGTGGAATATGATGATGACGCGAATGGCTGGTTCAACGCGGTATTGGAGAACCTGACCATTAAGAAAGATGTTGCAAAAGTGGTAACACCCGTGGTAATTGGTCCGGCAAAGAAAGTAGGCAAGCAATCACATACCGGTACCGTTTTAACAAAGATCAACCTAAACGATCTTGGCTCCAGCAAAGAAACCTGGCATATTGAGATTGCTGCAGAAGGGTTGAATTACCAGTGTGGTGATTCTATCGGGATTGTACCGGAAAATCCAACTACCGTGGTGGAGGCCATCCTTGCCGTGACCGGGGCAGACCCTGTGAAGCAGGTGACTTTTAAAAATGAACAAGTTACCATTTACAAACTGTTGAAATATAAAATAAACATCATTCATCTTACAGAGCGGTTGGTAAAACAATATGCCACCGCCACTGCGCAGGAGATACCTGCCTGCCGCATGAACCTGCTGGACCTGTTAAGGATATACCCGGTAAAGGAGGTGGCACAGTTTGAAGAAATTATCGTACAACTAAATGCCATTTCACCACGGCTTTATACCATTGCATCGTCACCTGTTGCACATGAAGGCGAAGTACACATTGTGGTGGTGAAGGACAGGTATAGTATAAATGGCGAGCCGTGTTTTGGACTATGTTCTGATTACCTTAGCCAACTGACTGAGCAATGCCAGCAAACATTTTTTGTGCAACCCAACAAACGGTTCCGCCTACCCGCTGCAGATAAAGATATCATCATGGTAGGCCCCGGTACCGGCATTGCCGCCTTCCGCTCCTTCCTTGCAGAAAGGGATGCAACGGGTGCGACCGGGAGAAACTGGCTGTTTTTTGGAGAACAGCATTTTGCCTCCGATTTTTTATACCAAACGGAAATTCAGAACTGGTATGAAACAGGCGTACTTACCCGCGTTAACCTTGCTTTTTCGCGGGATCAAAAAGAAAAAATTTATGTACAGCACAAGATGCTGAAACATGCACCTGAACTGTACGAATGGCTCAATGGTGGTGGGTACTTTTATGTATGTGGTAAAAAAGACCCGATGAGCGCCGACGTTGAAAGCACCTTGTTAAGGATAATTGAACAACAGGGCAATAAAACGACGGAGGAAGCCAGAAAATTCCTTGAGCAAATGGAACATGAAGGAAGGTATGAAAAGGATGTTTATTAAAAATACAAGGAGGCAAGGAGGATTGATGTATCATTCCCACGTTGTTTGAAACGGATGATTATATTTATCACATTCAAGGCAGAAGCTAAAGTGCACATAACAATCAATAACACATTTTAATTAACTACCCGGTAACAATTTATAGAGCATGTCAGACAAAGTTAAATTATCAGCGATTGAAAAAATAAAGGTGGAAAGTGATGCATTGCGCGGTACTATTCCTGAAAGCCTTGAGGATGAGATTACCGGCGCCATACGCGAAGACGACCAGGCCGTAATTAAGTTTCACGGTATGTACCAGCAGGATGATAGGGACAGGAGGGAAGAGCGTGCCCTAAAAAAACTGGACCGCCTATACACCTACATGATCCGGTTGCGGCTTCCCGGAGGTTTTTTAACTGCTGATAAATGGATTGCCTGCAACCAGGTAGCCGGTGAAAATGCAACCGGCGTAATAAAAATAACCACCCGTCAAACCATCCAGTTGCATGGATTGATCAAGTCTAAAATTAAGCCCACCATACAGGCGTTTAACGAAGCGCATTTGGATTCTATTGCTACCTGTGGTGATATTAACCGCAATGTAGCCTGTAGTTCTAACCCTATGGAATCTCCTTTGCATGCGAAGGTTTTTGCCTATGCCGATAAGATCAGTATGTTGCTTATGCCCAAAACAAAAGCCTATTACGAAATATGGCTGGATGAAGAGGTGCTGGTGGATAAGAAGGTAGAAGCGGATCCGCTGTACCAGGATCGCTATATGCCCCGGAAATTTAAAATTGGTATTGCCATTCCCCCCAACAACGATGTGGATGTACTTACCAACGATATTGGCCTGATTGCCATCATTGAAAACAATGAATTAAAAGGTTTTAATATTGCGATCGGCGGCGGCTTGTCTACCACTCACGGTAATAAAGAAACCTATGCCCGCCTGGCCACTGTAATTGGTTTTGTAGACACAGAGGAAAAAGTATTGAAGACGGTATATGAGATTCTCACCGTACAGCGCGACTTCGGGAACCGAAGTGACCGAAAACTGGCGCGGTTAAAATATACGGTCGACCGATTGGGCATCGACAACTACCGTAAGGAGGTGGAAAAAAGAATTGGTTTTGAGCTGGAACCCGCGAAGCCTTATATTTTCACCGATCGGGTGGATCGTTATGGTTGGCAGAAAAACGAGCAGGGCCGTTGGTTTTACACCCTCTTTATAGAAAACGGGCGGGTACTGGATGATGAAAAACTGGCACTCAAGACTGCTTTATTAGAAGTGGCCTTTACCAAAAAGACCAACTTTCTTTTTACCAGCAATCAAAATATGATCATAAGTGATGTGGCCGAAAAGGATAAGGCAATAATCAACGAAATACTCGAACGTTTTCATATACTTGAACATACCGATCGGGCGTCGGCGCTGCGTAAAAACAGCATTGCTTGTGTGGCGCTTCCTACCTGTCCACTGGCACTGGCCGAAGCGCAGCGGTATATGCCTTCGTTATTATCAAAAGTAGAGCCCTTGCTGGAGCGACACCAATTGCACCAGGAAAATATCATCATGCGCATGACCGGTTGCCCGAATGGTTGTGCAAGGCCCTATGCTGCTGAAATA
>JBBQOJ010000441.1:0-3814 GCA_038330815.1 Chitinophagales bacterium
TATGAACCAGCCATTAGCTAAGTTGAATGTCTTAAGTTTTAAGGGCATTCAAATGCAAACCTTTCACATCACCTGGCTTACTTTCTTTGCCTGCTTTTTTGGTTGGTTTGGATTGGCCCCCCTGATGCCCACCATTCGTGCAGACCTGGGCTTGTCCAAGTCTGAAGTAGGCAATACCATTATTGCAGCGGTATCGGCCACGATATTCGCCCGATTGATTATTGGAAAATTATGTGATAGCTGGGGGCCTCGTAAAACCTACACTACCTTGCTGGTGATTGGTGCCTTCCCGGTAATGCTGGTGGGCCTCGCCAACAGTTATACTTCCTTTTTGCTATTTCGTTTAGCCATTGGCGTTATAGGCGCCTCCTTTGTTATTACCCAGTTTCATACCTCCGTGATGTTTGCTCCTAATATCAAAGGCACCGCCAACGCGGTGGCGGGTGGATGGGGTAACCTGGGTGGTGGCGTTACTAATATGTTGATGCCGGTAATATTTGCCACCATTGTAGGGTTTGGTTACACCAATGCGCAGGCCTGGCGTTACGCCATGATCATCCCGGGTGTGATGTTGCTGGTGATGGGGTATGTTTATTTCAGGTTTACAAAGGATACCCCCCAGGGCAATTACGAGGAAATTAACCGGCTGAAAAAGGCTGCCGGAAAAACTGACTGGAGCATATTGGCAGATTGGCGGGTATGGTCGTTATCGCTGGCCTATGCCGTGTGTTTTGGAATGGAAATTACGTTTGATGGTGTAGCTGCGCTGCACTTTACAGATACCTTTCATTTGAGCCAGGGATCCGCCGGCTTTTGGGCAGGTACTTTTGGCTTTATGAATATTTTTGCGCGGGCCCTGGGCGGTATCGCAGCCGACCGTGTGGGCAAAAAATACGGCATGCGTGGAAAAGGAATTTTACTAGCCCTCATGTTATTGCTGGAAGGTTGTGGTATTGTACTGTTTGCGCTTGCGGGTTCGCTGGAGATGGCCATTCTGTCGATGGTCACCTTTGCCCTGTTTTTAAAAATGGCCAATGGGGCCACCTATGCCATCACCCCGTTTGTAAACGAAAAAAATGTGGGGATGGTAAGTGGTATCGTAGGCGCAGGCGGCAATGTGGGTGGAATGCTGTTTGGCTTTTTATTTAAGTCTACCAGTATCAGTTATGTACAGGCATTTCAGTATATCGGCTACGCCGTAATTGCGGTATCCCTGGTAGTACTAATTACCAAATTTGTAGTCACCAATAAACTTGCCCCTGCTGCTGCTGTGGAGGAGGGCAAGTTACAGGTGGTGTAAAATTTATTGGCTGCCTTGCCCCGGTAACATTTAACTACCGGTAAACTGTTCCTTATTACTTTAATCAACAACCATCGCATTGAAAGATTTAAATAAACCTATAGCAGAGGAAATTGTGCTCAACGGGGTAATGGAAAACCCTGCTGCTACTACTTGTTGTTATTGCGGCGTTGGTTGCGGTATTATTTTGCAAAAAGATAAAAACGGCGCCTTAAAAGTAGCAGGCGATACTACCCACCCGGTGAACAAGGGAATGCTTTGCAGCAAAGGGATGAACCTGCATTATACCGTAACGGATACCACTGACCGCCTGCTGTACCCGGAAATGCGGTACAGTAAAAACCAGCCCCGGCAACGGGTTTCCTGGGATATCGCGCTGGAGAGGACGGCGGCGGTATTTAAAACGCTGATTGAAAAATATGGGCCTGATGCAGTGGCCTTTTACGCTTCAGGGCAATGCCTCACAGAAGAATACTACGTGGTGAATAAACTGATGAAAGGTTTTATTGGCAGTAATAACATCGATACCTATTCGAGGTTGTGTATGAGTTCGGCAGTAGTGGGGTATAAAATGAGCCTTGGCGAAGATAGTGTGCCGGTTAACTATGACGACCTTGAACTAGCGGACTGTATTTTTGTAGCGGGCGCTAATCCTGCCTGGTGCCATCCCATTTTGTGGCGGAGGATTGAGGCGGCAAGGGAAAAAAATCCCGGCCTAAAAATCATTGTAAGCGACCCGCGGAAAACCCAAACCACGGCCATCGCCAATGTGCACCTGCAACTGCATCCCGGAACAGACATTACCCTTCACCATGCCATTGGTCGTTGCCTGGTGGAAAATGGCGGCATCGATAGTAATTTTTTAACCGACCACACCGAAGGTTTCGACACCTACCGGCAAATCGTTTTTCAACGCACCGTGGCGGAAGCAGCAGCTATTTGTGGTGTGCAGGAATCGGATATACGGGGTGCTGCCGACTTTATTGGCGATGCTAAGGGATTTATTACCATGTGGACAATGGGGTTAAACCAAAGCGTGATTGGCGTTAATAAAAATTTGTCGCTGATCAACCTTAATTTAATTACCGGGCAAATAGGCAAACCAGGCGCAGGGCCGTTTTCCTTAACTGGCCAGCCCAATGCAATGGGGGGCAGGGAGGTGGGGGGCTTGTCGAATTTACTACCTGCCCATCGCGAGCTTTCCAACCAGGCACATCGAAATGAAGTAGAAAAATTTTGGAAAATACCCCTTGGTACCATTCAGCCAACCCCCGGGTTAACCGCCACTGAAATGTTTGAGGCGTTAAAAGAGGGGAAACTAAAAGCGGTTTGGATTTTATGTACCAACCCGATGATCAGTTTGCCGGATGTTCGGGTGGCAGAAGCAGGGTTGAAAAATGCAAAGTTTGTGGTGGTGCAGGAGGTAAGTAATAAGGCCGGCACCCTTCCTTACGCAGATGTAGTATTGCCTGCCGCTGCCTGGGCAGAAAAGGAAGGCACCATGACCAATGCCGATCGCCGTATCAGTTACCTCAATAAAATAATATCGGCGCCGGGAGAAGCGTTACCGGATGCTGAAATTATTTGCCGGTTTGCAAGGAAGATGAATTTTAGCGGGTTTGACTTTGCTGGCATGGAAGACATTTACGCTGAACACGCTGCCTTAACCGCCGGAACAAAGATAGATGTGAGTGGTTTAACTTATGACATCCTGAAGGCTAAACGATCGGTGCAATGGCCCTACTATAGTGGCATTCAACCCGGCATTTACGCTGGTACCCCCAGGTTGTTTACCGATCACCAGTTTTATACGCCCAACAAAAAAGCACGCATTCATTCTTTTCCCGATGCCAATGAAAGTATACCGCCGGATGACGCCTACCCGTTGGTACTAACCACAGGGCGTATACGCGACCAATGGCATACCATGAGCAAGACGGGTAAAGTGAATAAATTAAAGCAGCATACCAGTGAATCGTTTCTCGAAATTCATCCTGTGGATGCATTTAGCCGCGGCATCAATGATAACCAGGTGGTGGAAGTAAACAGCCGGCAGGGTACGGTAAGGGTGAAAGCAGTTTATTCTACCGCTATTAAAAAAGGAGTGGTATTTCTACCGATGCATTGGGGTAAAATACTAAACAACGATTTAAACAGGGCCAATAATTTGACAGCCAACCTGGTGGACCCGAAAAGCAAGGAGCCTGATTTTAAGTTTACTGCTGTGGAAGTAGTGGCCTATCGTAAGCCCGCACAAAAAATAATTGTGGTGGGTGCCGGTGCCGGTGCCTGTGGATTTGTAAAAAGCTACCGCGCTATAAACACGGAGGATTCCATTGAGGTATTCAGCAAAGAGAATACCCCATTTTATAACCGGGTGTTGCTGCCCGACTACATCAGTGGTGCCCTACCCTGGAATAACCTGGTGAAGTTAACCGACGAGGAAGAAAAGGACTATGGTATCAGGTTACACCGTGGTGTAAGTATTGAAAGTATCCACCGCGAACACAAAAC
>JBBQOJ010000442.1:0-3787 GCA_038330815.1 Chitinophagales bacterium
AAATTGTTATTATACAGAGCCCAGTGGGAAAATAAGCCGGGACTTTATGCCGCTGCAGACGCAGAATTTACCAGCATTATTGCTTCTCCTACCTATAGCCTCCGTACAAGATTTAGTGATAATTTTGCGTTGGATGCAGAAAATAATTCTGAATCACTATTTGAAATTCAATTTGCCTTTGGGCGGGATAACAATTGGTTTCCCAATGACCAGGGGGGAGGTTCCGGAAATGGAAGATACATCATGTGGAGGGCAGGATGTGAACTGGGAAATTGTGCTCAAGGCGCCAATGCGGTCGGATACGGTTTAGTACATGTAGTGACACCGTTACAAAATGCATTTGAAGCCAATGATCCGCGCAGGGTACAAACTATTTTCAGAGAAGGAGATCCTTTCCCTTCAACTCAAACACCAGTTTTTAAAGCTAATTGGTCAGTTACTGGCTCTACGCCTTCAAAATACATCCTTAGGGATAAAACTGGTGCGGAAGTAACCGGTTGGCAACCTAATATGGGAACTAACAATGAGCGTATTTTGCGGCTTGCTGATGTTTACTTAATGTCTGCAGAATGCAAATTATTAGGTGCCACGCCAGATATAAGCGGAGCGGCTGCACTTATAAATAAAGTAAGGGAAAGAGCAGACCCTTCCAGATTGATTTTATTACCAAGGTCTGCTGCTTCTACAAAAGACCAGATGGTTAGGTTTTTAATGCACGAAAGAAGGGTAGAATTGGCATTAGAAGGGAATCGTTACAATGATTTGGTACGCTGGCACAGGGCTGGGTTGATAAACATTAAAACGGATATTAATTTTGGAAGGCCTGCAACTAATGCTAACTGGAACGTAAGAAATGTTTTAAAACCAGTGCCACAGCGTGAACTAGATTTGAATAGTAACCTGGTTCAAAACCCAGGCTACTAATGCTACCTTCATCAATTGGTTTATTTTAAACTCTCAAGTAAGCAGTCGTTAATACACAAAAAAGGTTCTCATCTGCAGAGCCTTTTTTGTGTAAGCCTGGGTGTTTGCAAATCGAATCACCATTACTAATTAAACAATTAAGGTTAATTTTTTAACTCTTAAAATTAGGTTCCCTTAACAGCGTTGCAATTTTTATGCTGTTTTAAAAATGGAGATTTACAAGGGGTATGCCCTTTAATAAGGAGGTAGCAGAAAAATTACTATCCTCTATTGTTCACCTTGATTTATAACAAATTGCAGGCTGCCAATAGTAGCAATTGGGCAATCTGTTATTTATGGATACATCTCGTCATAGTACATCATAAATAGACAAATCTGTTATTGTATTTTATTCAAAAATTAGAATTATCCTGCTGTTATTATGAAAAAATGCGTGCCTATAATCATTTTAATTTTCACAATTGCATTAAGTTTCAGCCAAATTAATGCTCAATCGCTTTTTGGTGGAGATGCCAGGTTGCCTGCTTTGCGGTTGTTTAATTCAACTAAGAACATAACTACTGCCAAACCTTTGGATCAATTGACTTTTACCGGCGTTGCCGGCAAATCATTCCATGTATCGGATGCAAACGGAAATATGTATGCAACTGCTTTACTAAAACCTCTCAATATATTCACTGTTGCTGGCGCTTTAGGTAAGCATAGTATTATTATTACCGATGAAAGGGGGAAACAAAGGGCAATGAAAACATTTACTGTAAATGCTGCTACTAATATTGATGATGGAGGTTATTACAAGCAAATGTTTGACATGTATTACAACGGAATGAACAGGGATGGAGAAGGGGATGGCGCATTTCCAATAAAATGGAATGGCAATCAATACCATGTTTTTGTGCCATGGGTACTGGATAATTACCATACCATGAAGGGCATGCAATATTTTAGCCCGGCTGGTAAAGATTTAGTTGATATAATGCGCCAGGCACAACGGGAAGATGGTATGATTTATAGCTTTATACAGTACCAGCGCAACGCAGATTATTTTTTAACAAGAGATAAAAAATATGGCTACACCAAAATAATCGGCGATAAAATATTTGTAAGGCAACCCACCGAAAATCATCCGGAATACCTTTTTGTAAATACCATCTACGATTGCTGGAAAGCAGCAGCCAATGATGAATGGATGAAGCAGCATTTAACCGCTGCATCCAAAGCCTTAAATTATACCATCAATGATCCTGCCCGGTGGAGCAATCGTTTTCAATTGCTTAAAAGAGTGTACACAATTGATAGCTGGGATTTTGGTGTAGAGGATGAATACACGCCTGATATTGGCATGAGTAGCGGAATGATAATCGATAAAGATAAATCCAAATTTGGTGTATTTTTTGGAGACAATACCGGGTATATAACAGCCTGTTATCAATTAGCTGAAATGCTTAACTATAGTGGAGATACGATGGCTGCCACCATTTATCGCCAACGGGGCGATGCAATTAAAGAGCGACTGGATAAACTGGCATGGAACGGTCATTTTTTCACCCATTTTATTGATGAAGACAGTACCGTCATAAGAAAATTAGGTGTAGACGAAAAGTCGCAAATCGCTCAATCCAACGCTTACACTTTAAACCGGAATATTAGTGCCGCTCAAAGCAAGGCCATTATAGAAACTTACCTTAATCTTAAAAATAATTTACCCGTGGGTTCTCCCGGGGAATGGTATGCTATTTACCCACCGTTTCAAAAAGGATTTGGCAGCCACCAGGAAATTTGGCAATATATGAATGGGGGAGTAGGCGGCCATGTACCAGGCGAACTGGCAAGGGGGGCTTTTGAAAACGGCTACGAAAAATATGGTGTTGATATTTTAAACCGCTTATTTGAACTTGGTAAAAAATACGACAACAAAGTTTATTTTGCCTACACGGGTTCTTTATTGCCACCACCTCCAAAGCCAAACTACAAACCATTGAACATTTCGGAATTGGCAAATATGGATTTTTGGGATAAAGGCAGTTTGGAATCAACGCCCTGGATGTTTACCCGGAAGTCGGGTGACGATTTGCGTAACTTGCCAACCGGCGGTCAACAGTTTGCCGGCATCAGCTTCAACGTAATTGATCCTGAAAAAAATAACCGTAAAGCAGTGCTGGCTGTGGCTAATAGAGAGGGGTTGCCTGCTGCTATTGATATTCCGGTAAATGACACAGCAGCTAGTATTTACCTGTTGCATACAGCTTCTAAACCCGCTTCCGAAGGAGTAGTGGGTGCCCTGTTTTTTGAGTATGAAGATGGAACTAACCAGCTTCAATACATCATCAGCGAAAAGCATCTTACTTATTGGTGGTTTTCTGAATTGAAAAATGAATATGCTGGTATTGCCTGGTATGGAAAAAGTCCGGTTAGTGAAGGAGTTGGATTAAGCTGGTGTGCCATCAACAATCCTTTTCCCGAAAAGAAAATAAAAAATATCAAACTTCAATCTCCCGAAGGGAAAGGGATTTATACCGTATTTGCCGTTACACTATCCAGTCAAAAACATCATGTGCCAGTTAAAATGCCTTCTTATGGCGGACCGGACAGATGGGCCGCTGCAACTGCTATGGCTGCAATGGTGGAAGGCATGGCAGGCGTTCGCAATGCACCCCAATCGAAAGGATTTCAAATGCCTGTTATTTCGCCAAGGTGGATACAAACAAAATCTGATACGGTGAATGCCAGTATTTGCTTTAACGGTTACAATGGCTATGTGGCCTATCAATATATACATGATGCAAACCGCAAAAAAATTGAATTGACTTGCACCGGGAATGGTAGTGAAATTCAGTTTCATATTCTGTTGCCCGATGGCAGC
>JBBQOJ010000443.1:0-3783 GCA_038330815.1 Chitinophagales bacterium
ATACCGATTACATGTGGACGGCCAACGAGGAAACCTATAAAAATGTTTTTTTGGAAACGCTTGATTATTATATGCGGGTGAACGATTCTACTGCAAATGAACCCTACGCATACCAGCATAAATGGAATTGTGACGGTTCCTTTTGGGTGTACACTTACGAGAAAAACAGGACCAAAGCGCAGTTTAATCAACTGCTCCGCCAAATAAGGGAAGGCAAAATAAACGTTCCGTTAAATACCCTGGTAGGACTGCATGGAGCGGCACCGGTAGAAGCCACCATACGGGAAATGTATTATGCGGGTTCGCTTGAGCGCCGCTTTGGGCTACAACTGGAGATGGCGGTAAACATGGAGGACCAGGTAATGCCGCTTGGCTTGTCGTCCATTTGGGCCGGTGCCGGTGCCAAATATACCTGGCATGGCGTATGCGCCTGTGCTACCAAAGTAACCGGGCTTCAGTACCGGAAAAATCAAATGTACTGGTACAAAGGCCTCGATGACCAACAGGTATTAATGAAATGGTATTCAGTAAATCCATCCATGATTACCAACCGTAAGGAATACCGTTATAACCTCGGAAATTACCTCGAGGCATCCAACCAGGTAAATGCTGTAATTGATTGTAAGGCTTTGATGAACGATCCGGTTTATCCTTACACTATTTCAGCCGCCTTTGGTAAAGGAGGAGATGACCTTAAAACCCTTACCACCAGTTTTTTGAAAGTAGCCAAAGAAAAGTCAGATAAAGACTACCAGGTAATCGTCTCCAACGAAGTTGATTTTTTCAGGGATTTTGAAAAAAAATATGGTGATAAAATTCCTACGGAAACCATCTCTTACGGCAGCACCGAATGGGGCAATAGCTTTGCCTCCCTGGCAGAAGTATCGGCTACGGTTAAACGCTCTATAGAAAAACTACGGGCCGCAGAGGCCATGTACACCTTGGTAGCACTAAAGGATAAAAAATTTGCATCTGGTTTACAGGAGCAACGGGAAAAAGCCTGGATTGCCTGTGGTTTATATTTTGAACACGACTGGACAGCGGATGGCCCGATAACGCGTAAACAGCGGGCCGACTGGCAACGTAAAATAGCGGGGCAGCTGCAATCCTATGTAGATACCTTGTACACTTTGTCGGTTTCACGATTGGGCAATTTAATTACCCCATCTTCCAACAACCAGCAATTTTTTGTGTTCAATCCCCTGGGATGGGTCCGGTCAGATTACAGCGATTATGCTTACAAAGGAAACCAGGATATCAAGGTAGTGGATAAAATTACTTCCGAAGAAGTGCCCTTCCAGTTTATTACAAAAATGGGGCTCACCTGTTTGCGGATTTGGGCGAAGGATATAACCTCCCTGGGGTATAAGGTATTTGAAATAAGGAAAGCGACTCCCATTGATAAACAGGAGATGGCTGCTATGGTATCAGACAGCCTCATAGAAAATTCCTTTTACAAAATTACGTTTACACCACAAGGGGTAATCACCAGTTTGATTGACAAAAAAAACAACAACAGGGAATGTATCAGAGCCATTAATAAAGTGTATGCGAACGACCTGGGTGGCGGCAACGCAAGGGCGCCCATGAGCGATCAACCGTTGCGCATGGAAAATGCGGGGCCGGTTTCAGTAACCCTGGTAGCCGAATCGTATAAACCCATTAAGCACCTTTCAAAAATCACCCTTTTTAAAAATAACGGCCGGATTGAGCTGGAAAATTATATTCTTCAAAACCTGGATGAAAAGCCGGTAACTTACAGTTTCTCCTTTAATCTTACCGAACCCGATACCTGGCATGAAGAAGCGGGTGCCATCCTGCATGCAAAGCCGGTTTCAAAAGGCGGGCACTATGCAGATAGTACATGTAGGCTCGACTGGCTGGCGATCAATCATTTTGCCAGCATCGCGGACAACCAAAACGGTATGGTATTATCCAACAGGGATGCCTATTTTATGAAGCCCGGCAAAAGTACCGTGGAGGCCATCGACTATTCAACACCGCAAATTAATGTATTGGCTGCCGGACAGATAGATAAGGCGTTGGGAATTGAAAACCAGGATGGCGATTCGTACTTTGAAAACTTCTTTGCCCTACAACCACATGCCGGCTACCTCCCGGCTGCGGACGCTATGAAATTTTCGCTGCAGCACCAGCAACCCCTGGTGGCAGGTCAACTAACGGGCATGGGTAAAGGCTATGGCATGCAGTATTCCCTCTTTACCTTTTCTAACCCCAATGTACTGGCGTGGGTGGTAAAGCCTGCGGAAGAAGGAATTGACAGGGGCATTGTGCTGCGGCTATGGAATATGGATAATAAAGCGGCAGATTGCACCATTAGTGCTGCCGGGATAATAACAGCTGCCAATTTTGCCACCCATGTGGAAACCGACCTGGAAAAAATTGTTCCGGTTGCAGGGCAATTGCACACCAATTTTGGGCATAATAGAATCCATACTTTGCGGTTGTTTACTCAATAAATTATGGTTCCTTTGGCATCCAGGAGGACAAAGGCAGAGGAAAATAATTACTTATACAATAGTCCCACCATGCAATTAATAAAAAAAGTATCAATGCTAACAAGGTCAACATGTACAATCCTGCAAAAAATGATACAACTTAAAATAGGGCTTTCCTTCCTGGTGGCATTAACGGTAAACTTTGCCAATGCCCAATCTGCAAACATTGTCGACTTTGGAGCAACTAGTGACAGTACGGTGATGAATACCACATTCATTCAATCGGCCATTGATCATTGTTATAAAAAAGGCGGGGGGGAAGTGGTGGTTCCTGCCGGCACTTTTTACACCGGTACCCTCTTTTTAAAGTCCAACGTTTATTTAAACCTGTCGTCCGGGTCGGTGTTACAGGGAAGTTATCATCCTGAAGATTATCCCGATCACAATATCCTGGCAGCCAAAAAATTTGGCACCATCACCCATGATAATATCTACGTAAAGTTCATGAAGGCGCTGGTAATTGCAGACAATGCGCACTACACCGGAATCATTGGAACGGGCACCTTGAAAGGGGCCGGCGAAGGGCAGGCCTTTCAACTGGGAGTGAATAAGGACGGGAAACCTAAGAACCTGTTTTTCATCGGCTGCAAAAACGTATTGATAAAAGACATCGCCATTTTAAACGCTGCGCAAATAACCGTTTCCATTTCAGGTTATGAAAAAGTGAATATTGATGGTATTTACATGAACAGCATTGTCAATTGGAACGGCGACGGGCTGGATATTGATGCAAAAGACGTAACGATATCCAACTGCATAATCGATTCGGAGGATGATGCACTTTGCTTCAAAAGTGAATACCTCGATAAATTTTGTGAGAACATCACGGTCACCAATTGCGTAGTGTCTTCCCTATGTAATGGCATTAAACTGGGTACTGGCTCCCGCACTGGATTTAGGAACATTACTGTTACTAATTGTGTGATTAAAAAAAGTCCGGTCAATGGCTACCGGCATTGGGAAATGCCGCCCGACATTGTACACCAGCCCGAAGTACAAAGTGTAAATACCGGTATCGTTATCCTGGGTGTGGATGGAGGTATTGTAGAGAACATCCACTTCTCGGATATTATCATGAACGATGTATTAAGCCCCATCTTTATCCGGGTGGGCAGCCGTTTTCAATGACTATCCGCTTTTAGGTGCAATGAGCATACCATGAGTAAGAAGTTGCCACATTGAGGAAGCTATGAAATAACTTTCTACCATGTTTTCTTCGATTAAATTTATAACAAAATTCGTTTAGATAATTTTGCATGTAGGT
>JBBQOJ010000444.1:0-3772 GCA_038330815.1 Chitinophagales bacterium
TATGCTTACTATAGGAAAAGACAATTTTTTGCTTCGTTTCAAACAACCTGGTTTTTTCAATGGGCGCTCCTGCTTTGACCGTTGACAGCAATGAATCAAAATCAACTTTAAAAAGGTTTTTTGCAAATGCATGGGAAAGAAAGGCGTGGTTGATTGGTTTGCCTTTAGCAGCCGTGCGGGGATAGTACATCGTTGATTTGCGATTACTTTCTACGATACGCGGAGTGAAAGTGGCTTGCATCGGACTTATAATGAATGCTCCAATGGCTCCCTTATTTTTGGCGGTGGCTAATTTTTTAGAAAGGCCGGGATAGCTCCATTCGCTGGAACGGGCAGTGCCGCTAACCAGGAATTTACCGCCTGTTTTTGGTTCTCCAGTAAAAAATAAGACTACTTTGCCTTTAACGTTCAGGCTGGTGTAATCCGAGTACGCTGAATCCTCAATGCCATACCCAACAAAAACAACCAGTTTTCCTTTGAAATTTCCCGATTCAGTAAGCGATAGCTGAGAATAATAGTCTTTTCCTGGTTCGCCGGTAATACCATTGATCTGTAGCCGGCTGCTTATAAGACTGTCCTGGTGTAAAGGATACATTTGTTGGTAGGCGGTGACTGCTACCGGCGACTGAAGCCCCATGGATTTAAATTGTTCCGCGATGTAAACTGCTGCTTTTCTTTGGCCTTCCGTTCCGGTTTCCCTGCCTTCCATTTCATCACCGGCAATAATGGTAAGGTGTTTTTTTAAATCGCCGAAGGTGATGGTAGCTGCATAGGCAGCGGCCTTGTCTGTTTGTGCATGGGCGCCCAACTGGAAGCATAGGCCTAGCAGGGCACTGGTAAAAATTTTCTTCATTAATTTAATTTGAAACTACAATAGGTGGTGTTAACTAACTGTATAGGGCAGTTTATAAGCGGGAAAAAAGTAATCCATCAGGTGGTAAACTTATCCGGTTAACAGGCAATTTTATTTACGCGTGCCTGGTGCCTTCCGCCCTCAAAAGCCGTATTCATGAATACATCAAGCATTTTCTCAGCGTCACCATCCCGAACAAAACGGGCCGGTATGCAAATAATATTGGCATCGTTGTGTTTACGGGCCAGTTCCGCCAATTCTTCTCCCCAGCAGATGGCAGCCCTGATACCCTGGTGTTTATTGGCGCTAATGGCTACACCGTTCGCACTGCCACATAAAAGAATGCCAAAAGCAGCTTCACCTTTCTCCACAGCACTTGCCACCGGGTGAGCAAAATCCGGGTAATCTACGGAGTCTTTTGTGTAAGTGCCATAATCTTTAAAAACCAGCCCCTCCGCTTCCAGCAGCGAAATCAAATCTTCTTTGCAATCGAAACCTGCATGGTCGCATCCAATGGCAATGGGTAGCTGTAAATTAAAGGGCGTCATAATAAAAATTAGTTATTTACTTAACAGCGGCCTTGAACTTATACCACGTTGAATTAAGCAGGAATAAAATTAGTTATTAGTTATGGTTTCTAATCAAAAAAAGTAGCGTCAATTATTGCAACTGCACGTAATCAATCATAAGTTAAAAGCGGGTTGAATATTATGGGCGTTAACCCGGAATCAGCAATTCAATTTAGCTATAACCGATTTAGCACCTCCATTGTTAGCTCCATTCCTTTTCTTCCTCTTTCAGGCGTTGTTTTTCTACCCTTGTTGCCAATAAAATGCTCACCCAATATAGCAATAATAAGGGGATGGCCACCAGGAACTGGCTCGTCCAATCCGGTGATGGGGTAATAATGGCTGCCACTACCAGTATGATGACAAAGGCAAATTTGAAATATTTCCGTAAGCTACTGCCGGTAATCAAGCCAATTTTTGCGCACACGAACGAAAGCACCGGCAGTTCAAAGGCAATTCCGCAACCAAGCATCAGATTCGTCAGGCTGTCGATGTAATCATTAATGGCGGGCCGGTATTGAATCATACCGGTAGTACCCAGGGTAAAACTGGCCAGGAAATTAAAAGTAAAGGGAGCCAACAGGAAATAACCGAAAGCCGCCCCTGTAAAAAAGCAAAGGGATACCCAAAAAATGCTCCCCCTTCCATATTTTTTTTCTTTGGGAGATAGTGCTGGTTTAATGAACAACCAAAGTTCCCAGAAAATATAGGGGAAGGCGGCGATGATGCCACCAATCATAGCAATTGAGATGGCCGAAGTAAAAGTTCCATTAACAGTAGTTACCTGGAAATCGATTTTTACAGGTGGCATGCAAAAACTATCACCTAAATGCAGCCAGTTGCCAAAACGGCAGAGTGCACCATAGGTTACAAAGTTTTCATCGGCGGGAGCTAATATTACATTGTCATAAATCCAGTCGATATAAACAAAGATAGAAACCACCGCTATCAGCCAGGCGAGTATAGAGCGGACAAGGTGCCAACGTAGCTCCTCAATGTGGTCAAAAAAAGTCATTTCCGACTCTTCTTCAGCCTTGTCTTTCCCGCTGATACGTTTGAAAAAAGACTTTCTTTCAGATGCAGTTGTAGCCAAAACGGTAACTAGTTAAATGATATTAAAATTTTTGGATGGTGTTTTTGTATATCGAGGCATCAAAAGTAAAACTCTTTTATGATTAACTGGTAGAATATAGAAGGCACCCCCCAAAGCAACCTGGTAATACATGGAAAGATAGCGCCCAAATCAAAGCGGCGATAATGGATCGTAACAGGGCAAAAGAAAGGCCCCTGTAGAAACAGGGGCCGTTTACCAAAACTAACTGCTTATGAGAAAAATTTAAAATGTCTTTTTATTGTCGTTGTATAATTAATAATGCAAACCTGGTGCCAATCCTCTCCATCAATCTGTTAATGTAACCTTAAGGTAATTTATCAATTAATGTACATAGAAAAAAGAAGATTATTTAGCCCGGAGTAGTAATAGCTTCCAGCAATCCCAGATTTTTAACGTACAGGGTAAAGTTAATTCAATAGTTTAAAAAAAAACAAGGAATACAATGATTATTTTGTCTTTTTAACAATTATTTAAGCCATTACTAAATTTTTACGAATGGGGATTGAAAAATCCTACGAATATAAAACCTACTGCAGCGCTACTTTTATAAACAGAAGTTTCTAAAAATCAGTTCAATATGCGGTTAATAATTGTCATCTCCTACTTTGCTCACTTGCCTAGCGGATATAGTAAATGCCTTTTAGCATACCTTCTTATAAATCCTTTCCCTGAAATTTAAATTTAGTGCAGATAATATTGAAGAAAATGTTTTTCCTTAAATCTTCCATTCCCACTGTTGACATGTTTGCCCAACTGGGGTGGGTGTTGTAAACTTTTTTCACCAGTTGCCGTTTTGATCGGCCCACTGCTATTGGGAAAGTTGCAACCATAGTTTGGATATTATTGCTGGGTGGCCATCTTTTCTGCATTTTCAGCAAATTGAAGGGCATCAATAAATTCCTGCACTTCGCCATTCAATACATTATCAAGATTATAAACTGTAAGACCTATACGATGGTCGGTTACCCGGCCCTGGGGGAAATTATAGGTCCTGATTTTAGCACTTCGGTCACCGGTACTCACCAGGCTCTTCCGTTTATGAGCGATGGCTTCTTCTGCTTTGCGCACTTCCTCATCATATAATTTGGTTCTTAACATATCCATGGCCTTTTCCTTGTTGCCCAGCTGGCTTCTTTCGGTTTGGCACATTACTACGAGGCCAGTTGGCTTATGGGTTAAAAAAACCTTGGTTTCCACTTTGTTTACATTTTGTCCGCCGGCACCACCACTGCGTGC
>JBBQOJ010000445.1:0-3760 GCA_038330815.1 Chitinophagales bacterium
GAATCGTTTCAATGCCTTTATAGAAATTGGCTACATTGAATTTTTCGTTTGGACTGTGGAGGTTGTCGCTATCCAGGCCAAATCCCATAAACACAATTTTTATACCCAGTTCCTTTTCAAACAGTGCACAAATAGGAATACTGCCACCACCGCGCACTGGTATAGGTTCCTTTCCAAAAGTGGTCTCAAGCGCTTTCGCTGCTGCTTTATATGCGATACTATCCATCGGTGTCATATAAGGTTCACCACCATGGTGTTCAAAAGCATCAACGGTTACACCTTCCGGAGCTATCTTTTTAAAGTATTCAAGTAAAAGGGCCGTGATTTTTTCAGCCGATTGGTTGGGTACCAGCCGGGCAGATATTTTCGCGGTGGCTTTGGAAGGCAGTACTGTTTTGGCACCCTCTCCCTGGTATCCTCCCCAGATGCCATTTACTTCAAGTGTTGGCCGGATGCCAGTACGTTCGTTGGAGGTAAACCCTTTTTCACCCCAAACACTGCTAACGCCCAGGTCGTCAATGTACTCCTTTTCATCAAAAGGGGCGGCCGCCATCAAAGTTCTTTCTTCGGTGGTGGCAGAAACTACGTCATCATAAAATCCGGGTATGGTGATATGGTTATTTTCATCATGACAGGAAGCAATCATTTTAGCCAGCATGGTAATCGGGTTGGCTACCGCTCCCCCGTAAACGCCGCTGTGCAGGTCGCGGTTAGGACCCGTTACCGTTACCTCGATATAACTTAACCCGCGTACGCCAATATCAATACTGGGCGTATCCATGCTAATCATGGCGGTGTCGCTGATTAGTATCACATCTGCTTTTAACAGGTCTTTGTGTGTTGCAACAAATTTGCCCAGGTTGGGCGAGCCAACTTCTTCTTCTCCCTCTATACAAAATTTGATATTGTTGGTAAGGGTATTGGTTTTAATCATTGTTTCCAATGCCTTCACGTGCATATATACCTGTCCCTTATCATCGCAGCTGCCACGGGCAAATATTTTACCATCAATGATGACTGGTTCAAACGGACCGCTTTTCCAAAGTTCCAATGGCTCCGCAGGTTGCACGTCGTAGTGGCCATATACCAGTACCGTTGGTTTGGCAGGATCAATTATTTTTTCTCCATATACAATCGGGTGGCCCGCTGTGGGATAGATGGTGGCGCTGTCTGCACCTGCTTCCAGCAAGCGTTGCTTTACAGTATCAGCGCAGGTTTCCATTGCTGCCTTGTTTTCGCTTTTAGCGCTAACGCTGGGTATTCTTAACAACTCCAGTAGTTCATCTAAAAACCTGTCCTTGTTTTTTTCCTGGTAATCCTTCCAAACTTGCATCTTATTTGATTTATAGGTAATGAAATCGGGCTAACGAAATTAAGTGATTTTACCAGCGTTTATTTTTTCTGTTTAGTAACCGGCCCTGTTTGTTGGCTATTACTTATGGAGGGAGCTACCCATAATTTTTCGAGGAATGATTGCTGAATCCTTTTTAATTTTTTAAAAGAATAAACAATACGTAACTATCATAATATTTACAAAAAGTGGCAAAAAGGTGTGGTGCATTGTAAGAAGGTTGATTATATTTGCTGCAGATTGTTAGCCAATTTATCAGCCTTTGTAATAGTTGTATTATAAAATACTTCTACTGCAAAGGCTGAGTCTATTTAAGAGTGCCCCTTGCCATTAACGTTCCTATCCAATGATAAAAGGCTTTAAAAAACTTAAACAGTAAAAATAGTATTACCAGTATTACCAGTAACCATTTGGCACTTGCTGCAACAGCGGTAACGATGCTGACGATGCTATTGCCTTTGTTGTATAAACTGATCATCATACCCAGGTTTTCTACCACATCGAGCAATCCTGCCAACAATCCTGCCCTTGCAACTTGATGCGCTGTGGTAGTTGTTCCGGTAAGTTTTCCGGCAGGTATAGACAAGCGACAGGCGTAATAGAAAAAAAGGGAATAAAAAATAAGGAAAATATAATCCAGCCAGGTATTGATTTTGGCTATTTGGATAAGGTCGGCACCGGCGGAATTTTTTTTCCAATGGCTGAGCGTTTCCAGGGTACACTTGTGGCTAAACGTAAGTTCGAGATGGAGGATGCCCCATGGAGTATCAGTTGTAACCAACGGGGCGCTGGTGCGGGCCATTACCATCATCATTGCCAGGGTGGCCAGCAACAGCAGGAGCACGGTAACCACCCTTCGGGAGGAACTGTTTGCCCGTAACAAAATTAAATGGAGTTGAACCTTTCGTTAATATAGTCCCAGTTTACAACCTTCCAAAAATTCTCAATATACTCCGCTCGGCGGTTTTGATATTTCAGGTAATAGGCATGTTCCCAAACATCAATGCCAAATAAAGGGAATCCTTTCACCTCAGCGATATCCATCAATGGATTGTCCTGGTTAGGGGTAGAACTCACCACCAGTTTATTATCATTGGTTACTACCACCCACGCCCACCCGCTGCCAAACCTTGTTTTTGCCGCCTCCGACAGTTGGGTTTTCATCACATCCATCGAGCCAAAATTTTTATCGACAGAAGCAAGTAATTTTTTCGACGGTGTTGCTTCCCCAACGGGCCGCATACATTTCCAGAACAATTCATGGTTATAATGACCGCCACCATTGTTGCGTATTTTGGCTGAATAAGTGGATATTTTTTGCAGTACGTCCTCTAGCGGCTTTGTCATGTCAATTTTCTCTGCCGTAGCAGCTTCTTTCAATGTTTTACTATAAGAAGCTGCGTGTTTGCTGTAATGCAATTCCATGGTGGTTGCATCAATAGCTGGTTCAAGTGCATTGTAAGCATAGGGTAGGGGTTGTTGGTTGTACCCGGTTTTCAAACTGCCGGGAGTGGCAGGCTCTTCATTGCAGTTAGCAGCCATTATCGAACCAAGCGCCGGAAATGCAAATAGGGCGGCTGCACTCACTTTGGCGGAATTACCAATAAAATCTCTACGGGTAGTGTGCTTCATATTGTTGGTTTGAAATTTAAATTTAGCTAAACTTTTTTGATTGTTTGAAAATGCCGGAAACCGGTTTAAATAATGGCTGCATTTTCTTGAACAACCGTGTATAAAATTCTTTGTTGAACAATTGAGAATCGTGCATCGCCTTATAGGTGAGCAAGGCTCCCAAAGGTGCCAACACAAGAATAGATAGCCACATCCCTACAAAGGGCGAGGTAATATCATCTTTTACAAATTTTTCCCCAAACATATTTAGCAGGTGAAAAATCAGGAAGAATATAATAGCCACTACAAGTGGCATGCCAAGCCCGCCTTTACGGATAATTGAACCCAATGGTGCACCTATGAAAAACAGGATAAGGCAGGCAAGGGACAGCGAAAACTTCCGGTGCCACTCAATCTGGCTGTTGCGTAGGTCTTTTTTACGGTTTTCCCATTCCAGCCCCGAAAATTGGTACGTGTTTTTTATAGTATTGGCGATATTCACTGAATTTTCATATACGGTATAGGCGGCAGAATCAGGGATAAGTTCATCAAACTTTTTCACCGTTTTTTTTATGGGGGGGGCTTTTTTCCAAAGACTTTCCGGGAGGTCATCATAATGAAGCTGGTTACTTAATTCGATACGCATTCTTTTCCAGAACGTGTCTTTTCGACGGGTGAGTGAGTCGATAGAGGAGTTGAGCTGGCGGATGCTGAGCATTTTATAATCATTCTTAAAAATGCTGTCAGGCGTATTCATCATTTGCAAAGAACTCAGGTCGAACAGCTTTTTATATTCCT
>JBBQOJ010000446.1:0-3758 GCA_038330815.1 Chitinophagales bacterium
CATCGGTAAAAATCGATTTTCGTTTAAAGAAATCTTCATTATCAAGGAAGTATACCTGTAGCCTGGCATTAGGAAGCGACGCCACTTTTATCACCAGGGGATAATCATCTCCATCAATGGATACGTTAATGCCCGATAAACGAACTACTTCATGTAACCGGTGACGTCTTTCATTAATAATACCAAAACGCGGCATAATACACCTGACTTCCATTCCGCTGTCGTTCGATTTTATTGCCAGTTTATTAATGATCTCCGCAAACTCGGTCAATTCAACATACGGCGACATTTCGTTGGCAATAAATAAAATTCTTTTCTTTGTTGACATTTGTGCTTGATTAATGAGTCCGTAACTGTTTCTCTTAAGGGCGGCAAAGTTAAGATAATTTTCTTACAATCAATTTGCAGTACATTTGATAAACGTAATGCAATGCAATTCAGTCGGTAGTGAATGTAAACCAAACCGCCGCCATTCAATGGCAAGGGTTGAATTTTTCGTCGTTTTACAACAAATTTGCTGGTGAATGTTGCACAGCAACCAATGTTGATAAAATGATTTACTTTATATATATTAATGTTTTCGAGGTATGATGTTAATCAGGGAGCCTGCTGAAATGCGCCAATATCTTCAGGAAAAACTTGCGGCTGGCATTGCTACAGGTTTTGTACCAACCATGGGTGCACTGCATCCAGGTCACCTAAAACTGGTATCGAGGGCAAGGAAAGAAAATGAACTGGTGCTTTGCAGCATTTTTGTAAATCCCACTCAATTTAACAATCGCCAGGATTATAATCATTACCCTGTTACGTTGGAAAAGGACATATACCTGTTATTATCAGCAGGATGTGATGTGTTGTTTTTGCCAACCGTGGAAGGCATGTATCCATCCGGGTTAGCCCCCATAAAGCATTATCCCCTGGGATATTTAGAAGAGGTACTGGAGGGCAAATACCGGCCGGGACATTTCCAGGGTGTTTGCCAGGTGGTGAACAGACTTTTGGAAATCATCCGGCCAAAGCAACTTTACCTCGGGCAAAAAGACCTGCAGCAATGCCTGGTGATTACCAAATTAATTCAGCTGGAATCCTTCGAAACCACTGTTGTTATTTGTACCACCCAACGCGAAACCGATGGATTGGCAATGAGCAGCCGCAATATGCGATTGAGTGCGGAGGAAAGGTTGAAGGCGCCACTATTGTACCAGGCGCTGTTAAAGGTAACGAGAGCACTTTCACATGGGAGGGCACAGTCTGCCATTGAGGCCGCTATTGTTTTTTTACAAGAGCAGGATTTTAAGGTTGATTATATTTCCCTTGCCCGGATGGATACACTGGAACCTGTTTTTGATTGGGATGGCAGTACGCCGGTAGCAATTTTGGCCGCGGCTTTTTTAAATAACACCAGGTTAATTGATAATATTATAATAAGGGAAGAAGATTTTTCCGGTGAAGCGTTACCAAGGACGGTTTCATATCCTGAATAGGGTACCCGGGCACCTTCGCTGTAACAATAGTCACCCATTAATTATTACAGGATATGAAGAAAGCATTGCTCAACATTTTAAAATACTTGCTGTTCCTTGCATTAGGCGTGTTCCTGGTATGGTGGAGTATTGACAAAATGGGAGAAAAAAATTGGGAGGAATGTAAAACTGCGTTGGGGGCTGCCCGTTATATTCTTTTTATACCGGTATTTTTTATCCTGATGGCCAGTCACATCAGCCGTGCCATTCGCTGGAGGATATTAATGAAACCACTTGGTTATCAACCCAGCATTGTAAATACATTTTTTGCGGTAATGGTTGGCTACCTGGCCAACCTGGCGGTGCCGAGGCTGGGTGAGGTACTAAAGTGTACCATCCTTGGAAAATACGAAAAAGTGCCGGCAGATAAACTGGTGGGCACTATCCTGGTAGAAAGAGCGGTGGATGTGGTATCCTTGCTCCTTGTTTTTGTGATAGCCATTGCTACCCAGGCCAATATCATTGGTGCGCATGCGGGCAACACCATCCGCAAAAACTTCCTGTCGGGCGATACATCTGTACTGGCCTGGAAGGTGGGGATATTAATAGTTGCATTGATTGCTGCCTACCTCCTCCTGAAATTTATCTTCAAAACCTATAGCAATAATGGACTGGTAAAAAAAATAAGTACTTTGTTTAAAGGAGTAGGCGCCGGGCTGGCCAGTATCCGGCAGCTAAAAAATAAAACTGCTTTTATATTGCATAGCATTTTTATCTGGTTTTGTTACGCAGCCGGTACCTATATTGGTTTTTTTGTAATTACTCAAACCGCAGGACTGCCAGTTGCAGCTGCTTTCCCTGTTTTGGCATTTGCCAGCATCGGTATGATCATTACTCCAGGTGGTATTGGCAGTTATCAATGGTTTATTATGGAGGTAATGGTGTTGTATGGTATTGAAAAAGGGCCGGCTTATGCAAACGGCTTACTACAATGGGTAGCCCAATTTTTTATCATTTTGCTGGTGGGTTTTATATGCCTGATCGCGTTGCCTTATTATAACCGAAAGAAGGCGGCTGCCAAAGTGGTACCATCCGGGAAAATTAAAAGTTAACATTACTACGCTATTATTTTGAGCGCAAGCCTTTAATTTCGTCAAATCTTTTTTTAACTCATCGAATTTGATAATGCAAAAAGTTATTGTACGGGATATTAGCTGGCTGTCTTTTAATAGCAGGGTGCTACAGGAGGCTGCGGACGAAACTGTTCCGTTAAGGGAGCGGATCATGTTTTTGGGTATATTTTCCAACAACCTGGATGAATTCTTCCGGGTACGGGTAGCCACCCTTAAAAGAATGATCGAAGTGGGTAACAAGGGGAATATGCACCTGGAAGATTCTCCCGACATGATACTGCAGGAAATCCAGGAAAAAGTATTGCAGCAGCAGAAAGAATTCGATCGCATTTGGAACGAAATTATACGGGAGCTGAAAAAGCAACGCATTATTTTTGTGAATGATCACCAACTTAACAGGGTACAAAAGCAATTCATCACCAATTATTTCCAGGAAGAAATCCGCAGCAATATCGTTCCGCTGATGATAGAAAGCATCCAGGCCTTTCCTACCCTAAGCGACAAGTCGATTTACCTGGCTTGTAAATTATCCACTAAAGACAAATCTATTCCGCAGCGGTTCGCCCTGGTATCCGTTCCGGCCAGGCGTTTGCCGAGGTTCGTTATATTACCTTCTCCCACGGGGGAGCAACATATCATTTTGCTGGAAGATGTTATTCGTTATTGCCTCCCGTTTATATTTTCTTTTTTTGGATATGATGTTTTTTCCTCTCATATCATCAAAGTAACAAGGGATGCAGAGATTGATATCGACAATGACGTGGCCACCTCGTTAATGGAGAAGATTGAGAAAGGGATTAAGAACAGGAAAAAGGGGAAGCCCGTGCGCTTCGTATTTGATAAAGAAATAGATGCCGCCTTACTCACCTACCTTGTTAAACGACTTGATCTTTCCGAAAAAGATAACCTGATACCAGGTGGCCGCATTCATAATTTTAAAGATTTTATTGGTTTTCCCGAGTCGGTATTCGAGGTGAAAAGTACCAGGAAGAAACCTTTTGTACACCCCGACCTTAAACATGCCAACAGGGTGTCGGATATCGTTTTGAAAAAAGATATCCTGCTCAATTTTCCCTACCATTCTTATGATAGTGTAACGGACCTGTTGCGGGAAGCGGCGATTGACCCGGAAGTTACCCAGATTAAACTTACCTGTTACCGG
>JBBQOJ010000447.1:0-3743 GCA_038330815.1 Chitinophagales bacterium
AAAACAGGGTATATTGATTATTACGAGTTAATTTTGCCTTCCGTTCGTAAAAATGGGCTCATCATTGCCGACAACGTGCTTTTTCACGGACAGGTGCTTGCCTCACCTATTACAGGTAAAAATGCATTGGCAATCAATGACTTTAATAAGCAGGTACTTAATGATCCAAGGGTTGTACAGGTTTTATTAACAGTAAGGGACGGGTTGTTAATAATCAGAAAATTATAATTCGTGTGTTAACTCTTAAATTGTACAATAAAAAACGCACCTGCAGGGTTTTATAGTTGATTATCCACTATACTATTTTACGAATAAACTTCGCATGATAAAGAAAACATTTTCGCTGATATTTATTTTAGGCTTATTAACCTTTCAGCTGCAGGCCCAGCGCATCACTCCAGAAGCATACATCGAATTATACAAAGACGTGGCTATCCAGGAAATGAAACGAATGGGGGTACCCGCTGCCATCACCCTTGCCCAGGGGTTACTGGAAACTGAAGGCGGGAACAGTATATTGTTAAAAAAATCAAATAACCATTTTGGCATTAAATGCAAAAGTAATTGGACCGGAGCAGGCGTAAGTCATGATGACGATGCCCCTGGTGAATGTTTCCGCGTGTATACGGATGCCCGTGAATCTTACCGGGACCACAGTGATTTTCTCCGTAACGGACAGCGGTATGCGTTTCTCTTTAACCTGTCGCCTACCGATTACAAAGGCTGGGCCTATGGGTTAAAAAAAGCAGGGTATGCTACCAATCCAAAATATCCGGCCATCCTTATTCGTCATATTGAGCAGTATGATTTACAAAAATATTCCCTGCAGGGTGCCTCCAGTGATGACGGGATAGCAAGTGGTGAATCAAAAGATAAGCTGCTGGAGTTTGATAAAAATGAAACCATCCAGGCAGCTGTAGTCAACGAAACAGTAGCAGTACCCGTAAACAGCCTTCCTGAAGAAGGGGAAGAAAACTATTCGATACCGGGAAAGGTAATGGTTATTAACGGTAGTAAATGTATCCTGGTAAAGAAGGGCACTTCCCTGCTGGCAATAGCTTCCCAACATCGAATCAGCCTCAGGAAATTGCTGGCCTATAATGAACTGGAAGAAGATGGCTTATTAGCGGTTGATCAACTGATATTTTTACAAAAGAAAGCGAAAACAGGGGAAAGAGATTTTGTAGTTGTTAAACAAAAGGAAACCCTGTATGATGTAGCTCAACAAAATGGCATTCAGTTGGAACATTTTCTCGCCTACAATAAACTCGACGAGGATGGGGATGTGTTTCCCGGCACAAAGCTTTACTTAAAGCCTATTGCTGAAACCCTCCAGGCACGCACTATTCAACGCGATGCTGAAGTTGCAAAAGAAAAAATTTACCAGGTACAACCACGTGAGGGGTTATATGCGGTGGCTAAAAAGCACGGGGTTAGCGTACAGCAACTTAAAGAATGGAATAACCTTACCTCCAATGACCTTAAAATTGGGCAGGAGCTGATTGTAAGGAAATAACTGTTTAGCTTATCTTACCTGGTGCATTTAAAGGGGTGTTAAACCGGCACTACTTAATAACCACTTTATAACTTATCGCAAAACAAACTGCTAATGCCAATAATACAGGTAAATGACAAAAAATTTCAACCCTATATCAGTGCCATAGCCATTCATGAGCGCATTGCCGCATTAGCTGCCCGTATCAACAAAGATTATGAAGGTAAACGGCCGTTATTCATCGCCATATTAAACGGGTCTTTTATGTTTGCCTCCGACCTTTTTAAAGAAATCACCATTGATGCAGAAATTTGTTTTATAAAACTGGCTTCCTACAAGGGTACCCGGTCTACCGGTAATGTAATTACCTCCATTGGACTGGACGAACCTTTATTGAACAGGCATGTGGTGATCATCGAGGATATTGTAGATACCGGAAATACCCTTCATAAATTTTTGCCTCAATTGCATAACCAGCAGCCTGCCTCTCTTACAATTACGGCGCTGTTGCACAAGCCAGAAGCCCTTGAACATCCCATTGTAATTGACTACCTGGGGTTTGAAGTACCCAATAAATTCCTGCTTGGGTTTGGGTTAGATTTTGACGGATTGGGAAGAAACCTGGCTGAAATATACCAATTGGTAGAAGAATAGGGGAGGAATTGGCCAACTGTGGCCGGTAAGTTTTTATTGACGTAATTTAGTGCTGTTGAAAAAGCTATTTGCATATACTTTAACCTATTGCCTTGTTTTATGTACTAATGCACAATATTACCTGCGTGGTGAGATACAGGATGAAAAGAAAGTGCCGCTTCAAAATGTGAAAATGATGCTGCACTCGAACAGGATGATTTATTACTCGGGTACATCAGGCGGCTTTGGCATCAGTACAAGGGTGTTACGGGATTCACTTACACTAACAATGGAGGGTTTTGAACCAAAAACAATTAGTGTGGTGGCCGATGTGTTTCAATCCGTGGCGCTCAAGGCGCTTTCTTCCAATGCCAGCAAGTACCGCCAACGACTTATTTCTGTTACCCGTGACCAAACCCAATCGTACCAGTTGAAATGGTTTGTAAGTGATGAGTCTTACTTTTCGCTGGTAGATAATGAAGAAGTGAATGCCAATAAATTCCCCAATACAGCCTTTTCTGTTAATGTAAATAAAGCCTCCTACAGCAATATCCGCCGCTTTCTTCACATGAATAGTACCGTACCCCCGGATGCCGTGCGAATTGAAGAATTGCTAAACTATTTTAACCTCCATTATAAGGAACCAGCCGGCAATGCTATTTTTAATATTGAGTCAAATTACTCAGATTGTCCCTGGAATGAAAAGAGCCGCTTATTGTTTTTAAACGTAAGCGCACGAAAAATCAACCTCGACAAAGTGCCTCCCAGCAACCTTGTTTTTTTGATTGATGCCTCCGGTAGTATGGATATGCCCAACCGTTTGCCGTTGGTAAAAGCGGCCTTTCAAATGCTGGTGAAAAACCTTCGGCCGGTAGATACTGTTTCCATAGTAATTTATGGCGGCAGGGTAACGGTGTGGCTGCAGCCAACCAGCGGCAATGAAAAACAAAAGATCATTAAGTCGATAGAGGAACTTACAGCAGCCGGCGACACACCCGGTGAATCTGCCATCCGCCTGGCCTACCAGGTGGCTGAGCGAAGTTTTATTCAAGGGGGTAACAATCGTGTAATACTGGCTACCGACGGTGATTTTAATGTAGGAGAGGTTACGGAAAAGGCGCTGGAAGATTTAATTACTCGGGAACGGCAAAGTGGTGTTTACCTTACCTGCCTGGGAGTGGGCATGGGTAATTTTAAAGATTCCAAACTGGAAACTCTGGCAAAAAGAGGGAATGGAAATTATGCCTACCTCGATGATATCCGGGAGGCGGAAAAAGTATTGGTGAAGGAGGTTACCCAAACCTTTTTTGCTGTAGCGGATGACGTTTTTTTAAACGTACACTTTGACACCTCCTTGATAAAACAATATCGCCTTATTGGCTTTGATAATAAGCGGGATGCGATTGCCGATAGTACCGGCGACCTGGAGGGGGGAGAAGTAGGTAGTGGTAATAGCACCATGGCCATTTTTGAAGTAGTGCCGCAGGATGGGCAAACGCCTGGCACCCGAACTACACATCAAAACCCGCTCGCCAGGGTGTCCCTTAATTATTCGCTCGATAACGATAAAACACACAAAACAATAGCATACGAATGTGTAGATAACTATACGGCT
>JBBQOJ010000448.1:0-3727 GCA_038330815.1 Chitinophagales bacterium
CGTGTCCATGGAATTGCCCCGCTCCTGGTAACGAAAGCCATTGTACAGGGTAAACTCCAAAAACTTTTTATCGGCCGAAAAGCCCATGGTACCTTTTTCTGCAATGATGCTGTTATCCTGCAAAACGCTTTGTTGTTCATAGATAAGCACATTGTGGATGGTTTTGCCATCGCTGTCTTTTTTCCCCACTTTGATGGCATATCCCGGGATATGGTTATAGAAAGTGCCTTGCTTTAGGTCAAGGGCCGGCTTTTTATATGTGATATCGTAATAGAGGGTTTTAAATTGCAGGTTGGCATAAGGAATTACATAATTGGCAAACAGGAAGGTAATACAACAAAGCAGAATGGATACCAGCATCAGCGGACGCATAAAGCGCAAAAGCGATATGCCGGCAGCTTTAATTGCAACCAGTTCAAAACTTTCGCCCAGGTTGCCAAAAGTCATGATGGAGGATATCAGGATGGCGATGGGCATTGCCAGCGTTAGCAGGGAGGCACTCGCATACCATAAAAATTTGCCGATGGTAAGTAGGTCGAGGTCTTTCCCCACCAGGTCATCAATATACTTCCAAAGGCTCTGCATCATCAATACAAAAAAGGCAATGAAGAACGTTGCAATAAACGGCCCTATAAATGATCGGAGAATTAGCGTGTCTAGTTTTTTAATCATAAGTTGCCTCCGCCGGTTGCGGGCATTTAATCACCTGCCATTGTTAGTTTTTTACAGATTGTTAGCCCGTGCCGGCAACCACCGCGGTTTCCCGGGTACTTGTTACGAGGTAAAATACTATCTTGTAAATTGAATGAACAACAAAACAAAAATAACCCTTTCTGCCAAGGAACTGGAACTGGTAGGGAATAAAGAATGGATTTTAACTAAACAAATCATCATCGAAAAAGTTACAATGCTTTTTTCCCAATTGGCGGTTGAAATGCAACAAGCCATGCAGGCACCACAAAATGCCTGTCCCGCGGAGGTAGCTGCCATCAATCCAAAAATATCAAAAGGCGAAAACTACCTGGGCCTGCCCTGGGTAATGCTCGACTATCCGCGGAGCTTCACTAAAGGGGATGTACTGGCTATACGTACTTTCTTTTGGTGGGGTAATTTTTTCAGCAGTACGTTGCAGGTGGCCGGTAAGTACAAAAAAAGCGTTGCTGCGTCGCTGTTAGCACACCATCACTCATTGCAGGAGAAGGGGTATTCCATCTGCGTAAGCCAGTCGCCCTGGCAACACCACCTGCAGCCGGATAATTATATTCCGGTAGAAGGGTATAGCCAAAATGATTTTTCGAAAAAGCTTGAACGGGAGGCATTTATTAAAATAGCACTAACCTTGCCGGTGCAGCAGTGGTCGGCGGCCCCGGAATTTTTGCTGAACAATTTTAACCTGTTAGCAGGTATCATAACCACTAGTTTCCCAAACGGTGAAAAAGGTCTTTCACCTGGTATTCCCATAACTGGCTTTGATCTTTAATATCTTTCTTTTCAGCAAAATCTTTTATTACCAAAATAGTTTGATTGGTTACTTCAGATTTTTCGATGCTGAACTCAAAGTATTCTTCTTTGGGTGCATGCAGCCAGTGATACCGTATGTATTTATCTTCTTCGCCTTCCAATAATTCCGCCTGCTCATCAGAACCGTTCCAGGAAAAACTAAAAACACCATCCCGCTCATCTACCTTATCTGCAAACCATTCCTGCAAGCCCGCAGGAGTGCTTAAAAAATCATACAAAATGCCGGGCGAACACCTAACAGGGTATTCCAGCGTATACAAAACTTTCTTGCTCATCCAAATAATTTAAATCATATAGAATAGTGCAATAATAACAAAATAATTCACGTCACAAAATATTTTTTTATTTAGTCATGTTAAACTTGTTGTACCCTATTATTAAACAAGTCGTTTTACCCATCTTATAGCCATCATTTTTAATTTTTTTTTATTTGGTTTCGTATTATAATTAACATAAATTACATTTTATAAAATATGATTGCTTAAACTACATCTAACCTTATTGTAACCTAACACTTTAAAACTTCCGGCTATGAGTATGCGTCAACTCAAGATCACTAAATCTATCACCAACCGTGAGAGCCAGAGTTTAGAAAAATACCTCCAGGAAATTGGCAAGGTTGAACTTATTTCTCCTGAGGAAGAGGTAAAACTTGCGGTACTCATAAAACAGGGAGATCAACGTGCCCTGGATAAATTAACAAAGGCCAATCTTCGTTTTGTGGTATCTGTTGCCAAGCAATACCAAAACCAGGGACTTACTTTACCGGACTTAATTAACGAGGGCAATGTGGGTTTGATAAAAGCTGCACAACGGTTTGATGAAACGCGGGGATTTAAATTTATCTCCTATGCCGTTTGGTGGATACGCCAAAGTATATTGCAGGCATTGGCAGAACAGTCGAGGATCGTACGGCTTCCCCTTAACAAAGTGGGTCTAACCAATCGTATTAGTAAGGCTTATTCTCAGTTGGAGCAGGAGTTTGAACGGGAGCCCACTTCGGAGGAAATTGCCCACCTGCTTGATCTTGAAACGGAAGAGGTAGCTGCTACTATTGGAGCGGCCGCCCGCCATGTAAGTATGGATCAGCCATTTTCCGAAGGGGAGGAAGGATCACTTATAGATGTGCTGGAAAATCCTAATGCAGAAAGTACAGATATGAATATCTCTTTTAAAGCCTCCCTGTCCACCGAAATTGATCGTTCGCTTAGTACGCTCACCGAGCGCCAGAAAGACGTCATCCGGTTTTTCTTTGGTATCGGGGTAGATCATCCCCTTAGCCTGGAAGATATTGGCGAACGCTATAGCCTCACCCGCGAGCGCGTGCGGCAGATAAAAGACAAAGCCATCACCAAATTACGCTCCACCTCCCGTTGTAAATTGTTACGAACCTACCTGGGAGCCTAAAGATTTCATACATTTGCCAAAATTTTACAAGTGAACTATTTTAGTTCACTTGTTTGTTTATAACCATTTTAATCAAATACAACTATGTTCACGTCGTTAAGTGAAAAGCTGGAAAGCGCCTTTAAGAATATTAAGGGCGAGGGAAGAATCTCAGAATTAAACATCGCCAATACGATCAAAGACATCCGCCGGGCATTGGTAGATGCGGATGTTAACTATAAAATTGCCAAGGAATTTACGGATACCATTAAGGAAAAGGCACTCGGGGAAAAGGTATTAACGGCAGTTAGTCCGGGCCAGCTAATGGTAAAAATTGTGCAGGACCAACTGACCGAATTAATGGGCGGCAGTGAGAGTGAATTTAATACCAACGGAAACCCGGCCATCATTTTAATAGCAGGTTTACAAGGTAGTGGTAAAACAACCTTTAGTGGCAAATTGGCCCATTACCTAAAAACCAAAAAAGGAAAATCACCTTTGCTGGTGGCAGCAGATATTTACCGGCCGGCAGCCATCGACCAGTTGGAGGTATTGGGTGGGCAGATAGGCGTTGATGTGTTTAGTGAAAGAGAAAATAAAGATGCAGTTAGTATCGTACAGAATGCATTGCGGGAGGCAAAATCTAAAAATAAAAATGTTATTATCATTGATACGGCTGGCCGCCTGGCAGTAGACGAAGTAATGATGAATGAGGTGGCCAACATTAAAGCAGCCATTAATCCACAGGAAATATTATTTGTGGTGGATAGCATGACCGGCCAGGATGCTGTTAACACAGCCGCAGCCTTTAATGAACGGT
>JBBQOJ010000449.1:0-3726 GCA_038330815.1 Chitinophagales bacterium
AAAGAATGGGAGAGGTTAACAATCGTATAAATAAGGTTAACAGCAAAATTACAATACCCATACTGGGCACGTTTTTTCTTAACAGGTCAAACACTGGTAAAAGCAGGTGACGGTTAATATATTTTACAAACGCAAATACACCACTGCCGTAGGGAACAATCTGCTCCATTTTATTATCATACACTTTCAGGATGTTATAGTCACTCGGACCATAATACAATTGTAGGGGAATTTCAGAGGAACGTCCGGCTGGCACGTTTACCCGAAAGTTAGCAACCGTTTGGGCAACAACGCCATGGGTGGTATCAGCAGGTACCGCCCATTTAACATCTGCAGAAGTAAATTTTGCTTTATTGATCAGGCTGGTAATAAAAAATTGTTGTTTAACCGCCACCCAGCTAACTGGTTTTGAAAACTGCTGTGCATCACCCGAGCCCAGCATTTCAAAATCGTAACTATCGCCGCTGAAATGCGCAATATGCGTTTGCTCCCGTTCGTAGGTGATGTCCTTTTCAACTTGTTGGGTTTGTATCTGCCACAGGAGGTTAATCGACTGTTGACTTACCAGTTTATCAGACCCTTCCAGGATAATTGAAAAATCGATGAGGTAATCATTGGGACGGATTACAAACTGGTGAATAATGCCTTCCCTATTAGCTGAATCCATTACACTGTACCGGATAGTTTGGCTTTTGTCGGCACCAAGGGTAATAGCAGCAGGTACAAAAGTAAGATCACTGGTTTGGGCGGTCTGTTGATTACCGGTATTTACTGCATAGGAGATATTGTTGTAACTGCCGGTTTGTAACACCACCGGTTTCCCATCCAAGGTAAAATATTTTTTAAGCGCTACAATTTTAGGCCGGCCTCCCTTGCTGCTAAAAGCAATTTTCATTACCTCATTTTCTACCACGGTAACTTGCTCTGGCTGGTTAACAAACCGTTGAAAGCCGCCTGCAGATTGAATTTTACGGATGGTATCCCTGCTCAACGAATCGTTTCTTATAATGGCTGGATCAACTTTGGGAGTTACTCTTTCAATGGAATCGGCCATCCTTTTTTGTTCTGCCAGGTAAGCCTGGTTGCCCTGGCTATTGAAATAAAACATCCCAATCAATAACAACCCAATCAGCACAAAACCGATCACCGTATTTCTATCCATTCCCATAATAATTATTTAAGTGTGCAAAGGTAATTAAACTTTAGAGTTATTGGTTTTAGTGCGGTATTAAATAACAATGCCCCGGAAATCCGGGGCATTGTAAAAGTTTTTTACCTATTTATTTTTTCGCGGCAGGTGCGGCAGCTTTGGCGGCAGCGGGTGCAGCTTTAGCAGCAGCAGCCTTGGGTGCAGAAGCTTCTTCCTGTTTCAACTGTCGGGTCATTGTAACAGAAGCAATAGGTATACGTGGAGAGTTCATAATTTCCATATTATCCGCCTTTACATCCTGTACCCGAATGTTTTCATTTAATTCCAGGTTAGAAATATCCAGTTCAATATTTTCCTTCAAATCCTTTGGAAGCAATTTAACTTTCAGGCTTTTAATTTTGGTAACCAGTTTACCACCCGCTTTTACACCTACCGGTGCCCCGGTAAATTTAATAGGCAGGGTTACTGTTACTTTTTTGTCTTCTACCAATTCAAGAAAGTCAACATGTATCAATTGATCACTTACTTTATCAAACTGTAAATCTTTCAACACACACCTGTACGTTTTACCATCCACAGTAGCTTCCACTACCATAAATTCAGGGGTGTAAACAATGTTTTTAAAAGCAGTAGCAGGAGCAGCAAAGTTTACCTCCTGGGCACCTCCGTAAATTACAGCTGGCACTTTTTCCTCAAGGCGAAGTTGGCGGGTGGCTGACTTGCCAAATTCGGTCCTGATTTGTCCTTCGATTGTAATCGTTTTCATTTATAATTTTTTAATGAGGCGCAAAGGTAATGAAATTATGTAAAATCCACCCGGGTTATTTGGAAAATAAATCTATCAATTCAATAGCGATAGCAACCTGCGGCGGCCTGTTTCAACTATTTTTTTTGGCCATCCTGCTTCTCAAAAACAGGCTGTTTATACTCCTGTTTTCCAATGCATTACGTATTGCGATGGCAAATAACTCAGCAGTGGATACTACCCTTATCTTGCCGCCTGTACTACGTACAGGTATCGTATCGCACACTACCAGTTCTTCAAGGGCGCTGTTTTCAATATTTTCATAGGCATTTCCACTCAACACAGGGTGCGTACAAAATGCCCTTACGCTTCTTGCCCCTTTTTCTTTTAAGAGCCCGGCACTTTTAGCGAGGGTACCGCCGGTATCACAAATATCGTCTATCAAAACAATGTCCCGGTCAGTTACATCCCCTATTACCACCATACTGGCAATTTCATTGGCTCGTTTCCGGTGCTTATCACAAATCACCATTTCGCTTTCAAAATACGAAGCTACCTCCCGTATCCTGTTGGCGCTGCCAACATCGGGCGCGGCAAAAGTAAGATTGGCCAGTTCCAGGCTTTCAATATAGGGGATAAAAATGGCAGAGGAATCAAGGTGATCAACAGGGATATCAAAATAGCCCTGGATTTGTGGTGCATGTAAATCCATGGTCACTACGCGGTCGGCACCCGCGGCTGTCAGCATATTGGCCACCAGTTTCGATCCGATGGCTACCCTGGGCCTGTCCTTCCTATCCTGCCGGGCATAGCCGTAGTAAGGCATCACTGCAATTACTTTGTAAGCAGAGGCTCTTTTAGCGGCATCAATCATCAGCAGTAATTCCATCAGGTTATCGGTGGGGGCGTAAGTGCTCTGGATAAGAAATACAAACTGTCCCCTGATGCTCTCCTGGAATTCAACACCAATTTCACCATCACTAAACCGCTGAATATTTACTTTTCCTAAAGGCTCACCGAATTTTTTAGCGATGGCTTCCGACAGGTATTGAGACCCCGTTCCGGAAAAGAGCTTTGCATTGTATGCCATATATTTTATATTGGAAGTTGAAGAAGAAATAAGATGCTGCAAAACTATCGTTTAATAATTGATGTTTAAATTTATACCATGGAAAATATCAACAAACCTTCCACCTCAATAAAATCCTGGGCAATAGATGACCGCCCCCGGGAAAAATTATTGAACAAGGGCGCCGCCGCACTAAGCGATTCTGAACTGCTCGCCATATTGATTAATAATGGGCATAAAGAAAAATCTGCGGTTGAACTTGCCAAGTCCATCTTGCAGTTGAGTAATAATAACCTGAACGAATTGGGTAAGCGCTCTGTAAAAGAATATCAAAAAATAAAGGGCATTGGAGCGGCCAAGGCAATCACCATTGCTGCTGCGTTGGAATTGGGGCGTAGGCGGCATGCCGGAACCTTTCTTGAAAAAAATACCATCAGGAGCAGTCGTGATCTGGCGCATTTTCTCCAAACGAGCATTAAAGACTTTAGGTACGAAGTGTTTGGTGTGGTATATTTAAATAAGGGAAATAAAATAAATCATTTCGAAATTATAAGTAAGGGCGGCATTACCGGTACGGTGGCCGATCCGAGAATAATATTAAAAAGGGCTTTGGAGGAAGATGCCACTTCAATTGTTTTGTGTCACAATCATCCTTCAGGTAATTTAAAACCCAGTAGGGCCGACGAAGAATTGACACACAAGATAAAAGAGGCCGCCAAATACTTTGATATTGTTGTTATGGATCATATCATTGTTAGTGAA
>JBBQOJ010000450.1:0-3722 GCA_038330815.1 Chitinophagales bacterium
AGGCAATACAAAGCCTTACAACATGGTGCATATTATTGAATGCATCACCGATGCTAATAGTTTTGATGAATTTAAAAAAGACTATGGGAAAACCATTGTATGTGGTTATGGACGGGTGGATGGCTGGGCGGTGGGCATTGTAGCTAACCAACGGCTGATTGTTAAGAATAAAAAAGGCGAGATGCAGTTGGGCGGCGTTATTTATAACGACAGCGCCGACAAAGCCGCCCGGTTTATCATGAATTGTAACCAAAAAAAGATTCCATTAGTTTTTTTGCAGGATGTTACCGGTTTTATGGTAGGCAGTCGCAGCGAACATTCCGGTATTATCAAAGACGGGGCAAAAATGGTCAACGCGGTAGCCAATTCGGTAGTGCCGAAAATTACTTTTATTGTTGGCAACAGCTATGGCGCCGGCAACTATGCCATGTGCGGAAAAGCCTACGACCCTCGCTTTATCTTTGCATGGCCCTCGGCTAAAATCGCCGTTATGGGTGGCGAACAGGCAGCAAAAACCTTGTTACAAATACAGGTGGCGTCGCTGAAAGCAAAAGGAGAAGTAATTACCCCCGAAGACGAGGCAGCACTGCTTGATAAAATCATACAGCGGTACGAAACGCAAACCACTCCCTACTATGCCGCGGCCCGGCTTTGGGTAGACGACATCATTGATCCTGCCAGCACACGCCAATTAATTTCCGAAGCCATTACTGCTGCCAACCAGCACAAAAACCAGGAAGGGTTTAAAACGGGTGTCTTCCAGGTATAGCAATTATAATTGACAAATGGGGACTACGATCAATTTCAAAATCCACAAGGCTGAATTTTCATTTTTAAAAACTGCTGTTTAATAGCAGTAACTACTTATTATGATTTCTGATGCCAGATAATTTATCCACCCCGCCCGAATTCTAATACATGGCAACGGCTTAGATAGATCATTGGCAAGGGCTGGCGGATTTAATACATTAAAAAAATAATGAACCATATTTTATTATACACCGACGGTTCGTCGAGGGGCAATCCTGGCCCGGGTGGCTATGGCGCCATCCTGATGTTTGGAAATCACCATAAGGAGTTGTCGCAGGGCTATCGCCGTACCACCAATAACCGAATGGAACTAATGGCGGTGATCGCAGGACTGGAAGCCATCAAAAAAAATGAGTTGCCCGTTACGGTGTATTCGGATAGCCAGTACGTGGTGAATGCCGTGGAAAAGGGCTGGCTTAAAACCTGGATAAAAACCGACTTCAAGGGAGGTAAAAAAAACAGCGACCTATGGAAACATTATTATGAACTTGCAAAAAAATTTTCGGTAAAGTTTGTGTGGGTGAAAGGCCACGCCAACAACCCCTATAATAACCGTTGTGATGTGTTGGCCACTTCTGCTGCCGCAGGTAAACAATTAATTCCAGATACTGGCTACGAGGAGGGTATATAAACAATACACCATCCTGTGAGGGATAGCGTATTGATATCATAACTGAGCTATTGACCGGTTAAGCAACTACTACCTGGCTATCTCCCGTGAACTTTTTAATAAAGTAATACCCGCCAAAAAGCATTGGGCTAAACACCAGGGTGGCTAATAAACTTCCCTGGTAAAAAGGTAAACCCGCAGCAAAACAAGCCATTAAGCCCTCCCAGGTTGTAGCATAAGGCAGGTTGTTTAAGGCCAAGCCTCCGCCAATCCAAACCACGAAGTTGGATAAAATAAAATACGTTGTGGCCCCCACGATGGAACCTGCAACGATATGCACCAGGTTGTTTTTGCGAATGGCAAAACCAATAACGGTGATGGCTGCAAATAACAGGTAATTGGTTAACTGACCACTGTAAAAACCGCCAATGGCAGAAATATCAAGGTGGTACAATACTTCATAAATAATATCGGAAACCAGCATAGAGCCAATGGGTAACAGGAAGGCAAACTTTTTATCACGGATGATACTGCCACTGAAAAGCGCCATCGCAATTTGCGGGGCAAAACCCAGCGGCCTGCCTGGCATTACCCGGTATAGAGAAGCTATTAGTACTAGCAATACAAAACTTCCCACCACTGATTTATCTATCTTCATTTTTTAAATTTTAACAGCGCAAAAATAGGCAATAAATTTATGCATAACAATAATTAATACCCGTTGCGGGGGTTGCCTTTTAATGCTACATTTAAAGTTAATTAGTTACCACCGTATGCCCACCCACCTAGATACCGGCAAAACAGGCGAGTTGCTCGGCCTCCAATACCTTTTGGAACAAGGTTTTGTGGTGATGGAAAAAAATTGGCGATTTTCCCGTTGGGAGGTAGATGTAATTGCCGAAAGGGACAAAGTGCTCCATTTCATTGAAATAAAAACAAGGCGCAGCAAAAAGTTTGGATGGCCCGAAGACAAAGTAGGTAAAAAGAAAATTCAGTTTCTCATCAATGCTGCTGAAGCGTATTTGTACCAATTCCCCCAATGGCAGCGCATTCAATTTAACATACTGTCTATCTCTATCCTGCCAGGCCAAACTGTTGCTTATTTTTTGATAGAAGATGTATTTCTTTAACACACGTGTTTTTACTGCCTAACTGCCTAAATTGCTTTACTGCCTTCCTTTTGAAAATACACGTGGCTGATCTGACGGGATTGTTTGGTTGGAGGAGTATAGCGAAGCAACAATTCCATTTTGGCCATCACGGTTATTGGCTGCCCCGGTTGCTGTGGGCACCTTTTTCCGTGAACAGTTTAACCTACCACCAATGCTTTCATCTTCTCCACCATTTTATAGGTTGCGGGGCAGTACTGGATATTTTGTTTGTGAACATGGATATAATCAATCATTTTCTTTTTGGTAAGATGGGGAAAGCCTGCGCAATCAGCGGGCCGGATGGGGTAGATACTGCCTTTATTGTCGGTGAGGTTTAAAAACTGGCAGGGCTGCCGCTGGTTTTGCCAATCCTTGTCCTTCTTATCATACCGTAACCATTTTTCTTTAAAGGCATCCGGCGTCATAACAAAATGAGCGGAGATTCGCTTGATATCACTTACCGAAAAAGTGGGTGTCATTTTTTTGCAACAATTGCCACAGGAAAGGCAATCCGTTTCGGCCCACACTTCCAGGTCCACCTGGTCGATCATCTTGTGCAATCCTTTTGGTGGATTTTTTTCTAACTTAGTCAAAAATGACCGGAGCGATTTTTTATGGTAGCGGACTTTCTGTTTGAAGGAACGCATATTAATGGCTATCATACAAGGGAAATGAAAACGAAAATAAGCAAACCTTTAACATTTAGCAGAAATTTTATAAGGGCATGAATATAACCACCTTTCAATTATCGTTGGCCTGCTGTGCTCCTCTTGCTGCCTGCTTGTTACATTGTAAAATTAAGGATCACTAATCCGCTTCCGCAGCCGTTTAAATACTACCTTTTGAAGGGCATTGCTGATCAACCTAAAAATCACCATTCACCATGTGGGACGTACATAAAAAAGGATACAAAGCCTGGCTGCAACTTGAAAAGTCGCTCAGTGATAATTCGGTGGAAGCCTACCTGCATGATATTGAAAAGCTAACTACCTGGATACAACTCACCAAAGAATTAAAACATCCTGACGAGATTACGCTGAAGGATCTTGAAAAATTCAACCGTTGGATCAGCGAACTGGGAATGACCGCCGGCTCGCAGGCAAGGATCATCTCGGGACTGCGCAGCTTTTTCAAATTCTGCCTGCTGGAGC
>JBBQOJ010000451.1:0-3717 GCA_038330815.1 Chitinophagales bacterium
GTTGTCCTGTACAAATTTTATTTGGATACCACTGGCGGCAAAAACATTTTCGTTATAACTTTCAAAAAAATAACCACGGCTGTCGTTAAAAACTACCGGTTCAAAAATCAGCAGGTCAGGAATTTCAGTATTGATAAAAGGCATGTTATTAAAATTGACCGTATTTACAAAAGGCTTGTTATAAAAACGGGGTTGAAAAATTAAGTTGTTACCGGCTGGCCCGCATACCTGTTCCTGAAAAATTCAATGGTGTCGGTTAAGCCGGCTTCAAATTTTTTGGTAGGTTGGTAGCCCAGTAAATTTTTTGCCAGCGAAATTTCGGCCAACGAATTTCGGATATCACCTGCCCTCGCCTCCCGGTAAGTGGGTGCGAAATTACTATGTAAATATTCTTTACAGGCTTTATATAAATAATTTACACTAAAATTTTCTCCCACAGCTACATTGTATACTTTGTTAAGGGCCGCTGCATTACTGGTGAGCATGCCCTTAATATTAACCTGTACCGCGTTATCTACGAAAGTAAAATCACGCGTTTGTTCACCGTCACCATTGATATACACCGGTGTTTGCTGCATAATGCCTTTTACAAATAAAGGAATTACGGCAGCGTACGCCCCATCCGGATCCTGGCGTGGTCCAAATATATTGAAATACCTGAAACCAATGACAGGTAGACCATACACGTCTGCAAAAACCTGGGCATACAACTCATTGGTTTTTTTGGTGGCTGCATAGGGCGACAGGCAATTGCCGATCCTGCCTTCTACTTTGGGCAGGGTGGGTTCGTCACCATATACGGAGGAGGAGGAGGCATACACCAACTGCTGTACCTTATTGTCTACAGCGGCTTTCAGCATATTTACAAAGCCCCCCACATTTACTTCATTGAAATACACCGGTTCCCTGATACTGCGGGGCACAGAACCCAGGGCGGCCTGGTGGCTAACGTAGCTGATGCCTTTACAGGCCTGCTGGCAGGTGGCAGCATCGCGGATATCACCCTCAATAAATTCGAAGGCGCTGTATTGTTGCAGGATGGCAAGATTGGAGGAAAACCCATTCACCATATTATCCAGTACCCGCACTTTCTTTGCGCCATGCTGCAACAGGTAAGCAGCGATGTGGCTGCCAATGAAACCGGCACCACCGGTAACTAAAAACTGGTCGTTGCTGATATCTTTTGAATGAAAGGAGGTTATCATTATTGCAGTAATTTGATTGTTGTATTTTACCCCTTAAGTAGCTGATCCATTGCCTTGTTAATAGCAGACTATGGTGGTAGTTTGAAAAGCTAAAGGCTCCAGTAATGCCGGCTGTTAATTTTATTTCGGAAGATGCCTTTAAGGTCTGCAATCATTGCCGCCGGTTTGGTGATACTGGCAAAATAGGCATCATCCAGATTTTTGTATTCGTTATGCGGCACTACCACCAGCACGGCATCGTAATCGTTTTTAAGTTCCGCACATAGCGAAAACCCATATTCGTGCAGTAGTTCGTCACTATCAGCATGCGGGTCGGTGATATCCACGTTTAATGAAAAAGAGGACAATTCCTTTACTACATCCGCTACTTTACTGTTACGGATGTCACTTACATTTTCCTTGAAAGTGGCGCCCATTATCAACACCCGTGCATCCTTAATATTGCCGTTGTTTTGTATAATGTATTGCAATACTTTTTTGGCAACATAACCCGCCATGCCATCATTGATTACCCGCCCGGCAAGAATTACCTGGCTGTCGTACCCCAGTTCGCGTGACTTATAAGTGAGGTAATAAGGGTCAACACCAATACAATGGCCGCCGACCAACCCAGGTTGAAATTTTAAAAAATTCCATTTGGTACCGGCAGCCTCCAGTACCTCAAATGTATTAATGTTCATGCGGTCAAATATAATGGAGAGTTCATTCATCAGGGCAATATTCAAATCACGCTGGGTATTCTCAATAATCTTTGCTGCTTCTGCTACCTTAATGCTGGAGGCGCGGTGTACGCCGGCAGTAACCACCAATTCATACACCTGTGCAATTTCATGAAGGCTTTCGCTATCGCATCCACTCACCACTTTTACAATTTTTGCCAGGGTATGTTCCTTATCCCCCGGATTGATGCGCTCCGGTGAATAGCCGGTTTTAAAGTCGGTGATATTTTTTAGGCCGGATAATCGCTCGATGATAGGGATACAGTCCTCCTCGGTACAACCGGGATAAACAGTACTTTCAAACACTACGTAGTCACCTTTTTTTATCACTTTTCCAATGGTTTCGCTGGCGCGTTATACCGGAACAAGGTCGGGGGTATTGTGGTCATCCACAGGGGTGGGCACGGCTACAATAAAAAAACTGGCTTGTCGCAACACGGCCAGGTCGTTGGTGAAGGTAATATCGCAGCCAACAAAATCAGCTTTAGTCAATTCCTGGCTGGGATCAATACCCTCCCGCATCATAGCTACCCTGCCGGCATTGATATCAAAACCAATTACTTTTGTTTTTTTAGCAAATGCGAGGGCAATTGGTAAACCTACATACCCCAGTCCGATAACTGCCAGTTGAGACTGTTTATTAAGTAATTGTTGATACATAGTAAAGGATAAGCCTTAAGCAACTACCCTTAACGGGAAAACTGCACAAGGAAAGGGTTATTATTGCGGACTGATTTTTATCAAATTGGCTACCTTGATAATAAGGTAGCCAATGTTATTTCTTTTCCGTTAAATGTTTTATTTAACCGATTTTGCAAACTCCTTGGGCAATTTATACAACTCTTCTTTTGGTAAGGATTTAAAATAATCATAGGTAATTTTCAGCCCTTCCGCCCTGTCTACCGTGGGCCCCCAACCTAGTATTTCTTTGGCTTTGGTTATGTCCGGTTGCCGTTGTTTAGGATCATCGGTTGGCAGCGGCTTATATACAATTTTCTGCTCAGTTCCGGTGAGCCGGATAATTTCTTCGGCGAAATCCTTTAACGAAATTTCATCGGGGTTGCCAATGTTTACTGGTTGTGCATAATCGCTCATCAATAACCGGTAGATACCTTCCACCAAATCCGCCACATAACAAAAACTGCGGGTTTGGCTGCCATCACCAAATACGGTGAGGTCTTCTCCACGCAGGGCCTGCCCGATAAATGCCGGTAAGGCACGACCATCGTTGAGGCGCATTCTCGGACCATAGGTATTAAATATCCGGATGATCCTGGTTTCTACCTGGTGAAAAGTGTGGTAGGCCATGGTGATGGCTTCCTGGAAACGTTTGGCTTCATCGTACACACCACGCGGGCCTACCGGGTTTACGTTACCCCAATAGGCTTCGGTTTGCGGATGCACCACCGGATCTCCATATACTTCACTGGTACTTGCCACCAGTATCCTTGCTTTTTTATTTAGTGCCAGTCCCAAACAATTATGGGTACCCAACGAGCCCACTTTAAGGGTTTGAATAGGGATTTTTAAATAATCTATCGGACTTGCCGGCGAGGCAAAGTGCAGGATATAATCCAGTTCGCCCGGTACATGAATAAATTTGGAAACATCGTGGTGATAGAATTCAAATTCCTTTAATTTGAAAAGGTGCTCAATATTTTTCAGGTCGCCGGTGATCAGGTTATCCATGCCAATAACATGAAACCCTTCTTTAATAAAACGATCACAAAGGTGGGAACCTAAAAATCCAGCGGCACCGGTGATCAATACTCTTTTGGAAGCCATTATTTAAA
>JBBQOJ010000452.1:0-3715 GCA_038330815.1 Chitinophagales bacterium
ACCGGCTACAAAGATTTTCATTTTGGTATTTTTTTGTAAATGTACAGAACTTATATGGCTTAGGAAAAGGTCTGCACCTAAAATATGATGATAAATTGTAAACTTTAAGTTGCCGAACCTCCTGTACATTGGTTATTAACAATTTACCCGTTTATTCCTAGGTCGGGTTCTACCTAATCTATACGGTTTATTTATATGAACGGCTTACCGCCCAAGTCCTTTGTTGCTATTTATCCCTGTAATAGCACAAATAAATTAATTATGCCGGTTGATCAGGCTGCCATTCGTGTTGCAAGATGCTCATCTCCACCAGGCTCCACCATTCATTATTTTTGCAGAGAATATCCCGGTGAACACCTTCTGTTAAAAATCCTGCCTTTTGATAACACCTGGTGGCGGACAGGTTATTTTGGTATACACCCAGGCTTACCCGGTGCAGGTTAAGCTCGGTAAAAGCTACTTTCAATACGGCAGTAATCATTGCCTGGCAACAGCCTTTACCACGTTGGGTAGTACCTACCAGCACCCTGGTTACCCGGGCCGAACGATTTTTCCAACTAATGGAGCCCAGTGAAATGTGACCAACGCTATTTCCGCCGTCATCCAGGGCAGCAAACACAAATGCATCAGAATCATTTTTTACATTGGTGTTTTCAACATACCAATCGAGGCTCCTGGCTGATAGGGGAAAGCGGAAAAGATCGCCCGCCCAATTGGTGAGTGTGGTTTCATCGGGTATCCATTGTATCAATTGTTCAAAGTCCGTTTTTCCAAAATGCCTTAATTGAATCATTGCCCGAAGCCTGTTTTGCTGATGTAAAGAAAACGAAAATAGCGATTGATGGTGTACCGCCCGTTTATATATTGGAATTATGTAAAAGCCTTTTATTTTTTATGGTGGTATCAGCTTGTTGTATAATTATCACTTAACTTGACAATAAAATAATCACATGAAATTTACCTCCTGCTTTATAGTGCTTTTTTTTCCGTTGTGCGTAATTGGGCAACAACAGCGGTATCATCAAACAGTGGCGGCAGCGGCAGCAAAAATAGCGCAGCGTATGATTGAATGGCGTAGAGATATTCACGCCCATCCCGAACTTGGTAACCAGGAAACACGAACGGCGGCGCTCATTGCCAAACACCTGCAGGGATTAGGTATGGAAGTAACCACGGGGATGGCGCATACAGGGGTGGTAGGATTGTTAAAGGGTGGCAAACCCGGCCCGGTGGTGGCTTTGCGGGCTGATATGGATGGATTGCCTGTAACTGAACGGCTCCCCCTACCCTTTGCCTCAAAAGAAAAAGTGATGTATAATGGTAAGGAAACAGGTGTAATGCATGCCTGTGGGCACGATACGCATGTGGCCATGCTGATGGCAGTGGCAGAAGTATTGAACGGTATGAAAAAAGAGTTAAAGGGCTCCGTGAAATTTATATTTCAACCTGCCGAAGAAGGCGTTCCGCGGGGCGAAGAAGGCGGTGCAGAGATGATGGTGAAAGAAGGCGTGATGACCAATCCCCAGGTAGATGTAATATTCGGATTGCATATCAACTCCCAAACCCCTGTTGGAAAAATCACTTACCGGCCTGGCGGCATTTATGCAAGTATCAACGACCTGAAGATTATTGTGAAAGGACGTTCGGCCCATGGCGCCTATCCCTGGTTTTCCATCGACCCCATTGTGGTATCCGCCCAAATCATCAATAACCTGCAACCAATTATCAGTCGCAACCTCAACATTACTGAAAATGCCGGCATCGTTACCATCGGTGCCATCAATGGTGGTAACAGGAGCAATATCATCCCTGAACAGGTAGAAATGTTGGGTACCATTCGTGCGTTAAATACAGCCGATGAAAAAATGTTAATTGACAGGGTGCGGCAGGTAGCCATAAAAACTGCAGAAAGTGCGGGTGCAACAGCGGAGGTACTGATACCGTACAGTTCTAAATATCCTATTACTTTTAACGATGAAGCACTGACAGCTAAAATGTTGCCGAGTCTTCAGCAAAGCGCCGGCACTGAAAATGTAGCGCTTAAGCCGCCACATACCGGCGCTGAAGATTTTTCATTTTACCAGCAAAAAGTACCCGGCCTATTTTTCAATCTCGGTGGAATGCCAACTGATGGCGACCCTGCTACTGCCGCTTCACACCACACGCCCGATTTCTTTATTGATGAAAGCGGGTTAACGCTGGGTGTAATCACCATGGCAAACCTTGCCCTGGATTATATGGAGATGAACCAGGCTACCGGCAAGGGTAAGAAATAACGGCATAATTTATTTGCAGGATAAAACTCCGGATTATGATGGAGATAGTGTTACCCAGCCGGAAACTACCGCAGGTATTTATCAAACCAGGCAAGGCATTGGGCCTCCTCTTCTTCGAGGTTGCGCCATCCATGACCGGCTCCCTTTTTTATTATTAACTGGTGGGGTACCTTGGCCAATTCAAATTTTTTCACAATGCTTTCCGACTGTTGCAGGGGCACTAGGAAATCTTTGTCACCATGAAAAATTAATACAGGTGGATCGTCTGCGCTAACTGCATAAATAGGTGAGACTGATTTGGCAATCACCAGTTTTTTTGTATCATCCGTTACAGACACATAGGAACGGGTGGTATCATTTAACACTTTAAAATCGAAAGCGGCATAAACCCCTGTTAGAATCAATGCTGTTTTATTGATGGAAGGCACCTCGTTCTGCCTGCCAAAATTTAAAAAATCGGTGGGCGGATAAAAAACGGTAACGGCCTGTACCCTCGACGACATACGGTCAACCGGATCACTGGCCAGCGAATCAATTTTCTCATCAGCCGTGGCCACTGCCAAAGATAAATGGCCGCCTGACGAAAATCCCATAATGCCCAGGCGACTCCCATCAATATCATGATCCTTAGCATGGTAGCGGATATAGCGAACGGCCCTTTTTAAATCTTCTATCTGTTCAGGAATTGCATACCTGGGTTGTGAGCCTGGCAACACAGTGAAAACAGTATATCCCTTTTCAATGTATGCCGTAGACCGGCTGAGGTATAAACGGGCACGTTCGTAACTGGAACGCCAGTTGCCACTTTCAACGATGATGATGGCCTTGCCATTGCTGCCCTGCATTGGAGCCTGTTTAAATAAGGTAAGTGCCAGTCCATCCTTCCGGCCATATATAATTTCAGTTAGGGCATTTTTAACAGCTGTTTGTCCACATAGGGAGGTGTAGGAAAAAGTGCCAATTAAAAGAACCAGCAAAATTATTTTCATTTTTTATAATAGTTATCGATGTGAAATGCCTCCCTGGAATGATGAAAATTGGCTTTGGAAAGCGTACTTAATTACCTCACCTTTTTATTTGCCGGGATAACCGACCTTAACATCATTTACAATTATGCTGCCAGTTTGTTTAAGTATGTACCCCAGTTATTGTTAATTTACTGTCATCCCCTCTTTACAACCTGTCGATGATATGACCCGTATCTAATTGATCCACCAACTGCCCTACTGGTTTTCTTTACCCGCCCAGGTAAATATTAGCGTGTAATTACAATGCCGGTAAAATATATCCGGAATTTCCCATCTTTTCTTACATGGTTGGTGGCGATGATGAGGCCGTTCCACTGTTTATACCCTTCCCAGGTAGTGGTAAGGGTAGGGCTATCCGATCCCCCTTTATGAAAGGACCATTCCCTGATGATATCCTTTTCATCTGTGTAA
>JBBQOJ010000453.1:0-3707 GCA_038330815.1 Chitinophagales bacterium
CGATCTCAATACCTCCCTGTATGTTGGCCCTGATATAGCGCATAGCATAAGCTGTGCCGCAGGCGCCCAGTACCGTGGCGGCATCCATTAGTTTTTCATCTATCACTGTAACCTTGCCCAGGTTGGCAAAAAGGGCCGTTACAAAATTGGTTTGTGCCGTGGTAGCATTGGAATAGCTAATACAGGTCATACTTTGCTGGATAGCGATGGCGGTATTGGGCATTGCCCGGAAAACGGGCAATTTCTTTTTGATTATATTTTCTATATCAGCAATTAGCACCCCGGTAACCACCGATACCAGTAAATGTTTGGCAGTGAGTACTTTTTTAAAACCATTTACTACATCACTCACCTGGAATGGCTTAATGGCAAGAATGATCAACTCGCTGTTGCGCACCGCTGCAACATTATCCGAACTGATGGTGACCCCTTTTTCTGCCAGGTGCTGAATAGTGGCCGTGTTCCTTTTAGTAACGGTAATATCACGGGGTTGGCAGAACTGGCTTTTTATTAATCCTTCGGCGATGGCGGTACCAAGATTCCCCCCGCCGATTATGGTGATCTTTTTATTCATGGGCTGTATTTAATAGTACAATCAACAATAAAATAAGGTTCCTCACCAAGGCACCAATAGGTAGTACATGGCAAAGGGTATCGATAACAGTTGGTTGAATAGATTAACACGCTGGCTACTGCCTGCATTTTTTCTAAAGGGCAATCAATGCCTGTTCAGATTCGTGGCCGGCCAGGTAGTTACCGATGGCATTATCGTATTTATCTTTCCAAACTTTAATGTCATCCCAAGGTGCATTATCGATGATTAACGGGCCATCCGTAACCGATCCAAGGGCAGTAAACGTTCCCTGTTGCGAAGTAACATCGGCTTCAAACGCGGCGGCGTTTTCCGGAGTTACGGAAACAACCACGCGGCTTTGGGCCTCGCCAAAAAGAAAGGCGTCTTTTCGTATCGTGCTATCCGTTTGGATGGAATACCCCAGGTTACGGTTAAAACCGCATTCCGTAAGCGTAATAAATAAACCACCTTCGCTCACATCATGTGCTGAGGCCACTAACTGCTGGCCCACCAGTTTTTCAATCAAGCGGTGCAGGGCAAATTCTTCCTCCAGTTCAAAATATGGTGCCGGGCTATATTCCACCCCGTGAATTTTATGCAGGTATTCAGAAGCATTGATATCATTACGGCTCACGCCCAGCAGGTACACCAGGTCGCCGTGTTTTTTAAAGTCCATGGTCATTTTATCCGCCACATTTTGTAACAGTCCTACCATGCCAATAGTAGGAGTAGGATAAACCGGGCCATCGGGGGATTGATTGTAGAAGCTTACATTGCCGCCGGTTACCGGGGTATCAAATTTTACACAGGCTTCTCCCATACCCTTAATGGCATTAACAAACTGGTAATATACTTCGGGGTTGTAAGGGTTACCAAAATTGAGGCAATTGGTAACACCCAAAGGCTGACCGCCACTGCATACAATATTTCGGGCAGCTTCTGCTACTGCAATCATGGCGCCCTTGTAGGGGTCGGCAAAAACATACCGGCTATTGCAATCCGTAGTAAGGGCCAGTGCTTTGTTGGTAGGTTTAGCCACCACAATGGCCGCATCACTAGGTTCGTTGGTACTGGTGGTACCTGCACCCACCATACTGTCGTACTGGGTGTAAATCCATCGTTTGCTGGCGATGTTCGGTACTTGTATCAATTGATCCGCCACCGCTTTCAAATCGGCAGGCTCTTCTATGGCATTTATGTTAAATTTCGCTACCTGGTCGAGGTAAGCTGGCCTGCTGTATTCCCGGTCATATTGGGGGGCGCCACCACCCAAAACCAGTTCTTCTGCCGGCAGGGTAGCTTCCAACTGACCGTTCATGTAAAATTCCAGGGTACCCGTATCCGTTACTGCGCCGATCTCGCTGCAGGGTAGGTCCCATTTTTCAAACACTTCCAGTACCGCCTGCTCTTTGCCTTTCTCTACCACCATCAGCATACGCTCCTGGCTTTCGCTTAACAGCAACTCCCAGGCCTTCATGTTTTGCTGGCGCATAGGCACTTTATCAAGGTCGATGCGCATACCCGACTTTCCTTTGGCACTCATTTCGGCAGTGGAGCAAATAATGCCGGCCGCGCCCATGTCCTGCATGCCTACAATAGCGCCGGTTTTAATCACTTCCAGGCAGGCCTCCAATAATTTCTTTTCCTGGAAGGGGTCGCCTACCTGTACCGCCGGCAGGTCTTCGGCACTGTCGGCCGTAATATTGGCCGAAGCAAAAGAAGCTCCTCCAATACCATCCTTGCCGGTAGCGCTACCCACAAAAAACACCGGGTTGCCCGCGCCTTCCGCTGTGGCCGAAATGGTTTCGCCATTCTTTAATATGCCAACACTCATGGCATTTACCAGGGGATTGGTATAGTAACACGATTCAAAGTATATTTCACCACCTACCGTGGGTACCCCAAAGCAGTTGCCATAATGACCAATGCCATGCACTACCCCCGCCAATAAATGTTGCGTTTTCGCTTCGGTGAGGTTACCGAAACGAAGTGAATTAAGTGAGGCGATCGGCCGGGCCCCCATGGTAAATATATCCCTGTGGATACCGCCTACCCCGGTGGCAGCCCCCTGGAAGGGTTCAATGGCGCTTGGGTGGTTATGACTTTCAATTTTAAATACCACGCCAAAACCATCCCCGATATCCATCAGCCCTGCATTTTCTTCCCCTGCTTTTACCAACATTTTTTTACCATCCCGGGGTAAGGTTTTAAGCCACTTGATAGAATTCTTATAACTGCAGTGCTCACTCCACATGGCACTAAAACAACACAATTCGGTAAAATTGGGGGTTCTGCCCAGTTTTTCCTTTATCAATTCAAATTCTGCTGCAGTAAGACGCAGTTGCTCGGCGGTAGTTGCTGTAATTTCCATAATAGTTGTAAGAAGTGCGAAAGTACAACCGGAATTTCTTTTTTTGCGGGCAGGAAAATATTATTATTCAAATGGCCTCTTCAACACCCTGTTAGTAAAGTAAAAATGCCACTTTAGCCAGCGAATAGTAATTTGCCCAAACGGTAAACTGGCGTTTGCTAGTTATCACCCACCAGGCGTACCAACAAAAAGTTATTTACCCGTGTGTTAAAACCCCCTGTTTAACGGTAAGAAATGCTGTTTTGATAAGGGGGTATAATAAATTAAAAAATTAAATAATGTTTTATTTTTCAAGTAATTTGGCTAAAATAATAGAAATATTTTTAAAATCTAATGTGTTTGTGAAAAATAATCACGTATTTTGTGCATCTAAAACATAAAAAGCAATGCAATCATTACGTTTTAAAGCAATTGAGAACTTGCGGGGCACCCCGGAAGTTACAGTGAAAGCCTCCACAAAAATTACTGGGATTTTTGGTGAAAATGTGTTTACAATGAAAACTGCCCGGCAGTTTTTAAGTGACGAGGCGTACAAAAGTTTAGTTACCTCTATCCGGGGTGGAAAGAAAATCGACCGTAGCATGGGCAACCAGATTGCAAACGGGTTAAAGGCCTGGGCCGAAAGCAAAGGGGTAACCCATTATACACACTGGTTTCAGCCACTTACCGACTTGTCTGCTGAAAAACATGATTCCTTTTTTACTTTAAAAGGTGATGGTACCCCCATTGAAGAGTTTGAAGGCGCTGCCCTGATTCAACAGG
>JBBQOJ010000454.1:0-3700 GCA_038330815.1 Chitinophagales bacterium
TCGCTATTTCCAAAATGAGGGAGGGGTCTACTTTTTAAATAAATAAATAACACAGTAAAATCAATACTTTCAGCCGATAAAGATTCCATTTTTAATTTTAGTCGGTTGATAGTGATAATTAAAGAAAATTCGCCGGAACAACCACGAAAAGCACAGCACCTCAAGATTCAATGCAAACTAATAATACATTAGCTACCTGCTGGATTTACTTCCGGGTAAACGAATCCCGTCTTCCTATCATTCAAACCTTTCCTGGTTTGCTTCTAAGTAACTCGCCGGCAAGGTGTATCCTATGTTGGATTCCCAGCAAGCTATTACAGTTCCATGCTCTTACGTTGGGGGTTTTATTCGTCACTGCAATACTATCTACATCTCCCGGTATAAATACCCGGTAAATGAATCATCCATTTGGAGTATTTTTATAATTCGGGTAAATAGATAGTTTTAATTATTGTTACAGTAGTTGGTTGGCAAGTAAAACCGGCCCGTTTTTCACCTGGCACAGTTCCGTTTTTTCATTTCCAATCCTTTTGATACTATTATATTGCATTTACATTTTGCCCTTCATAAATCCATAAACCATACATTTTGGTATGAAATATTTTTTACACTGCTTTCTTTTGCTGGTGATTATTCAGCAAAATACCCTTGCCCAACAGATAACCTTTCAACATTTTAACGAAGCAAATACCTTGCAGTTTGCAGGGACCAACAATGCGTTTACCTGCATTGGTATGGGGGGCGACGTGTACATGGCCGGTACACAGTACAGGGGGTTATACCGCTATGATACCCTGGTAAAGGTTTGGTTTAAATCAACCAATTTAACCAATGTGTTTATTAATGATATAAAGCGCGACCGGAATGGGGGCGCCTGGGTGGCGCAATCCGGTATCCAGGGCTCCCAGGGCGGGGGCTCGGCCATTGGGGGCGGTGTAAATTACTTTCCCGGCCGGTTTGATTCAGACATGCGCTTTTTTAGTGTGCCGGGAACTACGACTGGCGGTGGATTGTATTCACGCAATGTACGATCGGTTTTTTTAGATACTTTCAGAAACAAACGTATTAATGAAGATACCACCCTGCCAAGGGTATGGGTGGCCAGCAACACCTACATCACTTCTTTCAATACCCAAACGGGTGGAGTAAATGTTGGGTTGCAACAAAACCCCGATTATTTTTTAAAACGGATAGAGGGCCTGCAACTGGCGCCCTTTAATGGCAATTCCCCGGTAGGTACGCCCAGCTGCGATGCCATTGGTGGCGATGAACGGGAAACCTGGGTGTCGGTGCGCCAAAATTTTGGCCGCTCGCAGATTATCCGCTACAAAACACAATACGTGTTAAAAATTGGCGGCGTTATCAGGCCGGCATTTGATAATGTTTCTGAACCTGCCATTTTTGGCGCGGGCTTTAGGGCACAGGCGATATTTTTCGATAGTGAAAAGCGGCGCTGGGTAGGCTTCCAAAGCGGCGGGATGGCCGTGCAGGAAAACAGTGTATGGTCGAGGCTGACTACCACTGATATGTTTTCCATTTTTCCTCCCGGTACCATGATCAATAACAATGCAATGGTGGAAGACATCGATGGCAATGTGTATATCGGTACCAATAACGGGTTGGTGGTATTTGATGGCGGCGGAGCGGTAACAGATACTACCCGCTACATTCGATACACCACGGCAGATGGTTTATTGTCGAACAATATCACCGGGGTGGCCTATGATGCCAAGTTAGGTAAGCTATTACTTACTTCCAGCGGTGGCGTAACATTTATGACGGTACGTAACCCGATTGATGTAAAAATGGAGTGGGATTTTAGTTACCCGGATACCTACCGTAAACCGAAAGGAGTAGCGGCAGATGGGGTATCCCGGATTTACCTGAAAATTAAAAACGGGTTGCCCAATTTGCCGAAGATAAAGGAAGTGGAAATAAGTATAGATGATTATAGCAGTTTAGATTCTTCACAGCGTGGAAAGCTAAAAGCGGCCACTGTATTGGATGCCTACAGCGATGAAGCGAATTCGGGTACCGACAGGCAGGTGATTACTACAACCCCCACCAAGGTAGCCGACAACGAATTTTGGTTTTGGTATGTGGCCCCTTCCGATTTTTGCAAAGACTCATTGGGTGCCCTTGCTAACCTAAGTATACGTACGGATGATATAAAAATAAAGGTTACTTATGAAAATAACACCATCAAAGAACGGGTATTTAATAAGCTAAGGGTGGTAAGGCCGCCACTTGTATTGGTACATGGTTTGGCGAGCGGACCAGGCACCTGGAAGGACTTTCGTTTTGGCAACGGGGTATTGTTTACGGCCAGCGACCGTTTTAAATATGTAAGCGCCCTTACCATCGATGGCAAAGGTTCATTTTACAATAATGCCCGGCTATTGATAAACGAACAGCTTACCGCCCTTGCCGGTGATGTGAATAGGATGAATACATTGCAATCCAACATTGAGCAACTGCGGTTTCAGGGCTATGCCGCCAACCAGGTAGATTATGTGTGCCATAGTATGGGCGGTATCGTAATCAGGTTCGCAATTGAGAAGTATAAAGATAAATTTTATGTTAATGAACAAAGCACTGGTAACCCGTATAAAAATTATGGTGCCGGTTACACCCATAAAATAATTACGATTAATACACCCCATCATAGTTCTATCGTTGCAGATGCGGTGTACGATTTTATACCGGGCGCACCCACCCTGGTAAACGATATTTTAAGGGCAGCCTTTTTTGTAAATAACGATTTTCAGCAGCCATTTGATTTTGTAGAACCCGAAAATGTAAATGACTTATTTACCAGGGCAGGCGGAAAATTTAAGGCCACCGCAGCAATAACAAATCTTAAGGTGCGGAATGACGGAGGCGGAATTAACCTGGCTGAGACAAGGGCTAAATTTCATATGATTACAGGGAACGTTAATTTAATAAGTAACCAGACATCCGGAACGCTGGAAGCATTTGATCCCACTTTAAAGTATGCCGCAACCGTTGTGCAATCCATGCTGGATAGCAGGTTAGTACCCAAAAATGTAAAAGTTCAGGTACTCGAGCCTGCATTAAAAGCAATCAACGCTGGTAGGGCATTCACTTTCTTTGAATGGTATAGCGGGCAATTGGGTTTTTCCCAGTTTGGTAGCCAAAGTGATTTGATTGTACCGCTTGAGAGCCAGAGTGCACGTATACCCCTGCCGGGTGCCAAGCCCTATATAACTGCTTTTGATAATTCACCCGGCTCGGTAATTGATGCCTCCCATATAACCATTCTTGGCCGGCGCGACGTAGGGCAGCAAGTATATAATTTATTAAACACCGGCTTATACAATACTGCGTTTGGCGATATCATACCCGGCAATAATGATTTGGAGCCACCTACCGGCCTGGTGCCTCGTCCGGCCAACACCTCCGCCAGGCCTGTTAATTCGCCACTCAGCGTGATGAATTATGATACGGCGAAAATAAAAATTGACTTCCCGGTAAAAGGAAATACCGTTTTTGCCGATTCTGCCATGTATGTACAGTTCCGGGTGAAAGACACCACGAACCTTAGCTATGTATTGGTGCATTTTCAAAATGCCGATACGTTTAGACTGGATCGAACCCTATTGCCACAAACAGTACCCGTTACCGTTAGCCCGGAATTTCCCGGCGGCCAGGAAGTGTGGGCAGTGGCAGCCTATTATAC
>JBBQOJ010000455.1:0-3690 GCA_038330815.1 Chitinophagales bacterium
GGGAGTTGGGGAATTTTAAATCATTGTACATCGTTTCTTTTTTTTTACTTTTAAATAACAAGTATATATTTGCTATCTCAACGGTACGAATAGTTTAATTGTTCTGATTGACGTTAAACCTTTGCTTCCTATGTACCATTATCTTAGTTTAGAAACCACCTATCCAATATTTCTACATTGAATGCCGTATTTAACGGATTGTCCATTTTTTTCCTTTGCTATAGGCTGAGTAGTTTTTTGATGTTAATAAATTTTTGTTTACTGGTGCGCAGTTTAAACCGGTGACTGATTTTTTATTTTAAAAAATTATAGTTGAATTTATTTTTTGAGGAATTAGCGGGTTGTTCCCTTCGGTGGTAGATAGTAAAAATTTATTTGTAATGGCTATTGCAAATAGGTTCTACTTGAACTCTCCTGGTCAAGCAACTTACCTCACAGAATTGGACTTTTGGTAAAATAAACTAAGAAAATTATGAGTAATTCTACAAAAATGTGGTACGCACTATACACCAGGCAGGGCCAGGAAAAAAAAGTGGCCAGTTTGTTGTCCCGCAAAAATATAGAACACTATTGCCCAATGAAACGGAGCTGGAATGGCAGAAGAAAAATAGTGCTGGAGCCTTTGTTCACCTCCTTTGTTTTTGTAAAATCTGCAGCGGCCGATTTAGTGCAGGTACGCTCCATCGATAGTGTATTAAATTTTGTTTACTGGTTGGGCAAGCCGGCAGTAATACAGGAGGAAGAGGTGGAGATTATGAAAAGATTTATGAATGAGTATTCAAATATTGAGGTGGAGAAAATTCCGTTCAATGTGAATGGAATGGCGAGGGTAGTAAATGGAGCTGCGGAAGACGTTAAAATGCACAGGGTATCTGTAACTAATAATTCCGTTAGAATTGTTTTGCCATCCCTGGGATATGTGATGGTAGCTGAAATTGATAGTCAAAATCTTCAACCGGCAAAGCAAAGTACGCCATCCTTCCCCGCATTTTTGGATAATTACCGTTTTGCGTTTTAATTTACCTGATAACTATAAAGTGGTATCAATTTACCAGGCAGGATATTCAGTTATTCATTTAAAAGGGTTGAACTATTTAATTAACTATGCCTTCTATATTAGAGGTGTAGTTTTTTTTTACCCATACTACCTTTCCCCTACCACAAACCGTCATTAATTTTAATAATGGTTAATTTCAACCTTTTCGCAATCTCAAGCTATTTTTTGCGTTAAATCAGCAGCATTCCATTTATTGGAATTTATTTTAGGAATATGAATCCAAATATGCCGGTGTTTAGAAAAAATATTATTACTTGCACCGTATTTATAGAATATTGACTAAAACTATGATAAGTTTAAATTTATGTACATTTAAAACTTCTTATGAGAAACAATAATAATTTTTCTGTATTAATACAGATGATTCTTTTCATTTTATGCGCCAATGTTTTTTTTTCTTGTAATTCCTCGAAAAGAGTAACCAGGGAGGATTTTGTGTACTTCCAGAATGGATTAGATAGTTTAAAGTATATTCAATCAAAGGAACCTATTATACAGAACAACGATCTGCTTACTATCCAGGTATTAAGCACCAGCCTTAACCAGGAGCAAACCATTCCCTATAATATGCCAGTCTCGGCGGCAGGTCCAAATTCGGGTTACCTGGTGAATTTAACCGGTTATATTGAAATGCCTATACTTGGTTCCATCAAGGCTGCAGGCCTTACACAGGCACAATTAAAGAAGGTAATCGAAAACAAATTATCTCCTTACGTCAAAGATCCATCAGTAATCATTCATTTTTTACAGTTTAAGGTCAACATGTTGGGCGAAGTGAATTCCCCCGGCACCAAGAAATTCGACGCCGACAGGGTTACTATTATTGATGCCTTGAGTACCGCAGGCGATCTTACCGATAATGCAAAAAGAGAGGATATACAAGTGATCAGGGAGGAAAACGGCATTAGAAAAATTTACAGAGTGGATATCAGAAGCGGTAGTTTATTTCAATCACCCGCCTATTTATTACAATCAAATGACCTGGTATATGTAGGAGCCAGCGACCAGAAGTTCAGGCAGCTAAGGGCGAATACTATTAGTGTTACACAAAATGGCGTACAAATTTTGGGTACTATCATTGGCTTACTCACGAGTATCATATTTGCGATCAACATTTTTAAATAAGTATATGGAAGAGACGGATAATGAATTATTTGGGGAGGTGCCTGGTAAAAGCAGCGGACCTTCTATAAAAGAGCAGTTTAAAAAGTTCCTGGCCTATTGGCCTGTTTTTATATTGTCCATGGCTTTGTTTGTTAGTGCCGCGTTGCTTTATCTGCGGCAAGCCACTCCTAAGTATATAGCCACTACCAACGTATTGGTGAAAGGAGATAGACCCCAGGCAATGCAGCAGGACTTAATAAATTCCGCATTAACCGCATCCAGGAGCAGTAACATGGAGAATGAGCTGCAGTTGATGCGTTCGTCGGGTTTGATGGAGCGGGCGGTAGTAGAAAATCAATTCAACATTTCCTATTTTTTAATAGGCAAAATAAAAACGACCGATATTTATCTCGATGCACCCTTTCGGTTGGTTGTGCAAAAAATTGCGGACAGTTCCAATGGATTGGCCATTATAATTAAGGACTTAACTAATGAGGGCGCCCGAATAGAATATGGTGCTAAGGAAGATAAAAAAGGAAGTTTTTTAAACTGGAATACCCCCTACAGGGTGGCAGGTTTTCAGTTTGTATTGGCTCCCCGTGGAAAAGACCTGGCGGGGGAAGGGGCCTACATGGCGATCTGGAGCCCTGTAAGACAAACCGCAGGTGAAATTGCCAGTAAGTTTTCAGTAGACTGGCTTGATAAAAAAACTTCCATAATTAAAATGAACTTGTTAATTGAAAATCTTGAAAGAGGTAAGGAAATCCTGAATGCCCTTGCCAGGGAGTATGATCGTACGGATCTTGAGGAGAAAACAATCGCCAACCGCAATACCATTCGTTTTATTGACGACCGCCTGGATATTATATCCAGTGAACTAAGTGGGGTAGAAGGCTCGCTGGAAAATTTCCAGGGACAAAACCAACTGGTGAATGTACAAAGCCAATCGGCCGAGGCTTTTGGTAATTCAAATGCCGCATCGAAAGATATCATGGATATCAATATTAAAAAGGGCGTTATCAACCAAATCCAGGGTTATTTTAATAACCCGGAAAATCCCGGGAAACTGGTGCCATCCAGTTTAGGGATTGATGATCCCACCCTGGGGGCCCTGATTGGAAAATACAATGAACTGGAGTTGAAAAAACAACGGGAAAAAACCCTGGTGGGAAGTAGCAGCAATATCATGAAAGATATTGATAACCAGATCAATGATGTTAAAGGAAGCGTGTTGGAGAACCTGCAGAATATCAATAAGAACCTCGAACTGCAACAAGGAAGCCTGCAACAAAAAAATAACCAGTACCGGCAATTCCTTAGTTCATTACCCAGGAAGGAACGGGTAATGCTGGAAATAAAAAGAAAACAAAGCATTACAGAGGGCCTCTACCTTTACCTTTTACAGAAAAGAGAAGAAACCTCTATCTCAGCAGGCTCCGCCTCCGTAAGCGTTTATAAGCAAATTGACCGCGCCAATGGATATGGGCCGGTGGAACCCAATGGCCGGAATATTATGATGGTGGCGGTAT
>JBBQOJ010000456.1:0-3639 GCA_038330815.1 Chitinophagales bacterium
CTACAAGTTGTTACTGGTGGCAGCTAACAAATCTGAAGCCATCGGTAAGGCCAAAAGTGACTCCTTTTATTTGCACACCGGTTTCAAAGGCGCCCCTTCACATTTAGACGACAAGTATGGAATTGATGTGGATGATAGTTACGAAATCAGCGACCTGTTGCCTGGCGAAATTAAAAAACAGTATGCTTTAATAATAAGCAGGCGAGTCGCTGACCAGCCAGACCAGGTGCACCTGGGATATATGAAACCAGGCAAATTGTAGAATGAAATAGGTCGATATGTTGCTGTTGATTTTAGACGTACAGGATTATTGCACTTAAATTGTATACTTTTGAAAAAAAATATAAATGGCAGCTACAAAAATAACAGTGAACAATAATGGTTCTCTAAAAGTTGAAGGTGATTTTGAATTAGTTGACAGGGAAGGCAATCCCTACGACCTTGGCGGAAGAACAGTGTTGGGAATTTGCAGGTGTGGGTTGTCAAAAAACAAACCATTCTGCGATGGGTCGCACAATGGACATTTTGAACACAATGCCGTGGCATTTGCGCTTCCTCCAAAAAAAACGGTGTAGCAAGCCGATAGGGGAGGTTTTTGTTGGCCCATTATTCACCGTCAGCCGGTTTGGTTTCGGTATCGGGAGGAGTAGCAGCAGGTAATTTACCTCGCTTGTAAATGATCAGGCCATTAAGAAAATTGCGTAAAATCTGGTCGCCTGCCTCCACATACCCGGGATGATCTTCTTTACGGAAAAGGTCCCCCAACGCACCCTTTGTTATTTCGAAATCCACCAGGGACAATATTTCAATAATGTCGTCATTGCGCAGCGAAAGGGCCACCCGTAGTTTCTTAAGTATATCGTTATTGCTGAGCATGGTTTTCTATTTGCTTGAGGCGCTAAATATACTACAATTGCAATTAGCCTTTCCGGTAGTAGCTTACAATGCGGCTATAAGAGCGATCGACCAACAGGTACCTACCTTAATTACCCTGGAGCGATTGCTATTTTTTCGCCGGGGAAAGTTGGCTGATAGCAGCCCTTCTTGCACTATGCCCTTATATTTTTGCGTAAACAACACTATTCTTACGATAACAGGCATTGGTGACAATGGCTATGCTTATTCGAGCCCTAATACGGTGGGTAAACCATCCATACTTTGTAAGTTATTTTTGCGAATATATTCCTGAAGGCCCTGGTCGCCTTTTTTCTCCGCCCAATCAAAATGAATACTGCGTTCCCCCTCATACTGAAACAGGGGCACGCCATACCCGCAGGAGGTTTGCACTTTACTGATTTCAGCAACAATAATTTGGCGCGTACTTGGGTACAAGGTAAAATGCGGTGCATATATTTCCCATTCGGGATTGCCGGGTAACACCGTTGCACCCTTTCCGTATAACCGTAAAATATTAGGCGGCCCCTCAAAGGAGCAAAACATCAGCGTGATACGGCCATTTTCAAGCGTGTGCGCCGAGGTTTCATTGCCGCTGCTCACCAGGTCCATGTAAGCGACCCGGTTAGGTGATAAAACGCGGAAACAATCCAACCCTTTGGGCGAACAGTTGATATGTCCGTCGCCGCTTAAAGGGGCTGTACTTACAAAAAAAAGGTGTTGCCTTTTAATAAACTGCTCGTGGGCAGCTGCAATGGAGGAGTGGAATTTTCCCATGGGGTATGTCTTTTCAAAGGAAGTTAACATTTTTGTTCAGGTTTAACAAGATTTGGCAGCCGGGCAGCTGCAAAAAGCGTAGCCAGCCGGTATCGATAACACTGTCAGTTCACTTCGTAAAATGGATAGATAACTTTACCTGCATTTAATCAGCCACTTCAACATCAGGACCAGAAAAATGCAAAGGTCAATCAGTGAGTATCGACCATAAGCCATACGTTAAAAGTGTATAACGCTTTGGCATAATGTTGGTATTACTTCCTGTAGTAATAAGATGGGGATTTAGATCATGGGAAATATCCAGGGTTCACCAAAAGGTTGCCTGGGTTAATCAAGGCAGAGCAAATCGTTCGTGATTTAAATAATTACTTTATGACGGCGGATTTTAATGGTACCATCCCTTGACAAATTGAAAAATAATATTATCTTGAGATTCATCAGCATGGAACAAACAAATGGCAGTTTGTAGCGTTAAAGGCGATCATAAAAATGACAATGGGCAGTCGCAACAGATTTAATTTTCGCATTTACTATTGCCTGTTTTTTTAACCGGTAAAAAACATTGCACCTGGTGTAATGATCCATCATATATAAAGCCTTTTTTCATGACTGAGATTGGAATAGCTACCCTTTTATTAATCATTGCTAATATTTTTTGTTCCGTTCAGGGCCTCAATGATCATCCCTCCTTTGACAGGTTTACGTTAAAGATTGATAAGATTTTTATTAAACGGGAATACCTGCGCTTATTTACCAGTGGCTTTTTTCATGTAAGTTGGCTACACCTGGTGGTTACCATAGCCACCCTTTGTTTTTTTAGCAGCGGGGTAGAACTTTCGCTGGGTGGAGCTAAGTATTTGCTGATATATTTTATGGGTTTGTTAGGTGGTAATTTCTTTGCACTTATTATGCACCAGCGGCATGGTGGATTTAGTTCAGCTGGCGCTTCAGGTGCGGTTACCGCGGTGGTGTTTGCCACAATTGCACTGTTTCCCGGGTTTAAAATCGGTTTTCTCGGCGTTCATTTCGATATACCAGGTTGGTTCTATGGCTTTTTGTACGTGTTATTTTCAATTTACGGAATTAAATCTCGGCGGGATAATGTGGGCCATGAAATTCAATTGGCAGGCGGCCTTGCTGGTTTAATGATGGCGCTGGTATTGCAGCCCAACGCCCTTTTGGTAAATTACCTCGCCATCCTTTGTTTAGTAATACCCTCTCTGTTCTTTATCTTTATCATTATACGGCGCCCCCGTTTTATAATGATTGACAATAAATTTTTCAGTCAGCAGCAGTTGGCAAAAGCCAGGGTCAAATTACTGTTGCGCCATGAGGTGGAGGAAACGCCACCCGACTATCAACAACAAATTGATTTGATTTTAGAAAAGATACATCAAAATGGGATGGATAGTTTGTCGAGAACGGAGCTTGATAAACTGGATCATTACTCAAAAACCATCTAATAAAAGTTGCTTCCCAGGCAAACAAGCAATCATTTTGTCTTTAATGGCAATGAATACACCTATAAGTCGTTGTCTCCTGGGCATTACCGGGTAATTATTTTTGAGGCAAAATGAGGTACGGGTAAGTTTCTCCCTGGGCACAATTTTTTATTTGCTTCGATTCCGTTACATTAGATTAAAATTTATACAGTAACTGAACAACCCACGGGAGATCCGGATTGAATGTTATGGAAACATATGTACAGGAATTGAAGGGCGCTACTGATTTTGTACGGCAGTTATTTGCCGACCGCGGGATAGCGCTTGATTATTCGCCAGACAGTGTGCGCCACCTTGATGCGTTGTTTCGTGAAGAATTTAACCGCGGCCAGTTAATCAATGACAAAGGGATTTTCGCCCAATACCAGGGTGTTATCATGACCGGTATTTCCGGTTATGTGGCACAGGTGATTTTGCAAAATACCGTACAGGGCCAGTTAAGTTTTGAAGACGATGATGAAAACTG
>JBBQOJ010000457.1:0-3628 GCA_038330815.1 Chitinophagales bacterium
GATGAGGGCCCGAAACATTATATTGATATTGACCATTATGGCGAATATCCCTACCCCTTGTTACCCCGGCAATGGCAGGAGGCCGTTAATAAATTTGGCAAGGACAGTTTGTTACAATATGGCATAGTGCCCTGGCATATACAAACCATGCTGGCCAGGCTTACGGAAGCCTTTAAATCTAAAAACTTTAGCCAAATATTAAAAAACAGCGCGGAGATCGGGCATTATATTGCCGACTCACATGTACCCCTACACGCTAATAGCAATCACAACGGGCAGTTTACCAATCAAAAGGGCATTCATGGTTTTTGGGAAAGCCGGGTGCCTGAATTACTGGCAGAAAAGGAATTTGATTTTTTTATCGGCAAGGCGATGTACATCAGCCATCCCGGTGAATATATTTGGGCCAGGGTGCTGGAAAGTGCCAGGGCAGCCGACACGGTGTTGCTGATGGAAAAGGCACTTACCCAAACATTTCCTACGGATCAGAAATATAGTTTTGAAAATCGCAATGGCGCCCTGCTCCGCCAATATTCCTCCGCCTATACCATTGCGTATAACCGCCAGCTGAATGGCATGGTTGAGCGAAGAATGCGTTTGTCAATTTTTAGCATCGCTTCGTTCTGGTATACTGCCTGGGTGAATGCAGGGCAGCCTGAATTGCGCAGCCTTGCAGGAGAACAATTTTCACCCGCTGCATTAAAAGAGCTGGAGGAACTAAATGATAGCTGGAAAACAGGTAAACCGATGATTGGGAAACAGGAAGACTAAATCATCCGCTAGCTAGATGAAAGACGGGCTACCTTTTACTACCATGCCTCCCTCAAAATACCGCTTTTACTCCGCGGCTGTAGATTGTTTACGGTAATTCTTTTAATTATTTCACAGAAAAATTAATTATCATTTGGGTACTTTTGCATTCGAAAAATTTTAACTCAATAATTAACGCGCTTCACCCGTGATACATAATTTTAATGCAGGTCCCTCTATATTACCCAAAACCGTATTTCAACAAGCTGCTGAAGCTGTGCTGGATTACAATAACAGTGGCTTGTCCATCCTTGAAATTGGCCACCGCACTGCTACCTTCCAGGCAGTGATGGATGAGGCCAGGAGCCTGGTAAGGGAGTTAATGCAGTTAGATGAACATCACGAGGTATTGTTTTTGCACGGGGGCGCCTCTACCCAGTTTATGCAGGTGCCCATGAACCTGCTGGATGACAGGGACCGGGCTGCTTATGCAGATACCGGGGTATGGGGCCTTAAGGCGATAAAGGAAGCAAAGCTGTTTGGCAAGGTGGATGTGGTATGTACCGGCAAGGATAGCAATTACACCATCATTCCAAAAGATTTTGCCGTACCCAATGATGCTACCTATTTTCATATTACCACCAACAATACCATTTACGGAAGCCAATGGCAAAAAATCCCGCGTACCAGTATACCACTGGTAGGTGATATGAGTAGCGATATTTTTAGCCGCGTAATCGACTTTAATGCCTTCGACCTGATTTACGCTGGTGCCCAAAAAAACATGGGCCCTGCAGGTGTTAACCTGGTAGTAGTGAATAAAAACATCCTGGGCAAAATTAAGCGGGCCATCCCTACCATTATGGATTACCGCAATCATATTAAGGAGGGCAGTATGTTAAATACGCCGCCGGTATTTGCCGTATATGTTTGTATGCTCACCCTGCGCTGGTTAAAAACAATGGGGGGTGTTGCGGCCATCGAAAAGCTAAATACCGCAAAGGCCAACTTGTTGTACGAGGAGATTGATAGCAACCCGCTTTTTAGCGGCACCGTACAAAAGGAGGACCGTAGTAACATGAATGCATGTTTTGTTACGAATAATCCCGCCCTGGAAGCAGCCTTTTTAACATTAACCAAAGAAAAAAATATTGTTGGAATAAAGGGCCATCGGCTGGTAGGCGGATTCAGGGCCTCGCTCTACAATGCTTTATCCATCGACAGCGTAGCCGTGTTGATACAGGCTATGAAGGAGTTTAGCCAAATCCATGCATAAAACAATTACGCTATATTTGCGACAAGCTAATAATCTTACACAACATGATTACTATACACCCCTTTAAGGCCCTGCGGCCGGAGGCGCAACATGCCAAACAGGTTGCCTCACGTCCCTACGATGTGCTCAACAGCAGGGAAGCAAAAATTGAGGCACAAGGCAATCCCAGCAGCTTTTTACATATTACAAAAAGCGAAATTGATTTACCGGAAGATATCGACATCCACGCTCCCCAGGTATATACTACCGCTAAAAAAAACCTGGAAGCTTTTGTGAGCCGCAATATATTGTTTCGTGAAAGTAAGGCCTGTTATTATATTTACCAGTTGGTGATGAATGGCCGAAGCCAGACAGGGCTGGTATGCGGCAGCAGTGTAGATGATTATGAAAATGACCTGATAAAAAAACACGAATTTACCCGCCCGGAAAAAGAGCAGGACCGGATAAACCATATTACCACCACCGGAGCGCAAACAGGCAATGTGTTCCTGGCATATCGTCATGTGGAGGCCATTGACCAGCTGATAGAGAAATGGCAAAAAGAAAAAAACCCAGTATACGACCTGTTGGCAGATGATGGCATTCAGCATAGTATCTGGATCATTAACGATTCTGCCACCATTGATACCATTACCGCCTTATTTAAAATGCAGGTACCCGCCACTTATATTGCAGACGGACACCATCGTGCCGCTTCGGCTGCCAAAGTGCGGCAGGCCCTTGGGGAAAAAGCCCCGGAGGGCGCGAATATCTTCCTCACCACCCTGTTCCCTTCTAACCAGTTGTACATCATGGATTACAACAGGGTGGTGAAAGACCTGAATGGGCATTCGGCGGAAGGCTTGCTGGAAAAGTTAGCGTCTACTTTTACCATTGAAAAAGCAAAAAACGCATTTTCACCTGCAAAACTTCATGAGTTTGGTGTATACATGGATAAGCAATGGTATCGCCTCACGGCAAAGGAAAACACCTTCACCAGTGACCCAATCGGTATATTGGATGTGACCATCCTTCAACACAATATGCTAGATACGTTACTGGGTATAAAGGACCAACGCACCGACAAACGAATAGACTTTGTAGGCGGCATCCGGGGACTGGAAGAGCTGGAAAAAAGAGTTGATAGTGGCGAAATGGCCCTGGCAATTAGTTTGCACCCGGTGAGCATCCAGCAATTATTTGATATTGCAGACAGTGGCAATGTAATGCCACCCAAAAGTACCTGGTTTGAACCAAAATTGAGAGATGGCCTGCTTACACACCTGGTTGATTAACTGCAACAGGAAATGAACGGTACAAAATTTGTATATCACTTTTCAATGTTATCTTTTTTCACCAGACAAGTAGTTTATTGCAATGAAATTCATTAAGTTATCATTGGTTTTGGGCGTGCTGCTGCTATCAGGTACTGTTTGTATTCCACAAACGGCTACCGAGTTGCAGGAAACAGCAAGGTCGTTTATGCAGCAAGCCGATTACACCAATGCATTGCTTGTGTTAAACCGTGCTACGGTATTAGAACCCAATAACTTAGAAATCAGGAAAGACCTGTCGCTTAACTATTTTCTACAAAGAAATTTCCCCAGGGCGTTGGAAGAAATC
>JBBQOJ010000458.1:0-3626 GCA_038330815.1 Chitinophagales bacterium
ATCCTTTGACGGGTTTACCTGCCTATCTTTTTTGGGGAGCAACACAAAGGGCATCTTTGGAAATATACAGATATTACTGCTAAAAAAGAAAATGAGCACCAGATAAAAAGGCTTGCGCTGGTAGCCAGTGCCAACGAAAACGGCGTGGCATTTTGTAATGAGCGGGGCGTTATCAACTGGGCGAATGAGGGATTTTTAAAAATGAGCGGGTATTCGATGGAAGAGGTGATCGGTAAAAAAGCGGTAGAGCTTTGTATCGGCCCATTAAGTGATACGGAAGTTATTAAAAAAATGTTACAGGCCTTTTATACGGGCAAAGGGTTTAATGTGGAGATTATTCACTACCGTAAAAACGGTAGTTGGTTTTGGGGGAGGCTAAGGGGGCAAAGTGTTTGCGACGAGCAAGGCAATGTGCAACAGTATTTTGCCATGGTAGATGATATCACCCTGGAGAAGGAACGGGAGGAACAGTTGCGTGTTTTATCATTGATTGCGGAAGACAATAGCAACGCTGTAATCATTACAGATACCAACGGGTACATTACCTGGGTAAACAAAAGTTTTGTAACCATCACCGGCTATGTGCTGGAGGAAGTAAAACGACAGAAACCCGGCCTGATGAAAGGCCCGGAAACAAATACCGGCACCATTGCTTACCTGGAAAAGCAAATCGAGGCTGGTGAATCGTTCAACTGCGAGTTACTCAACTATGCAAAAAGCGGCAACAAATACTGGCTGCGTATCCAGGGCCAGGCCATTCGGAATAACAAAGGAGAATTAACCGGCTTTTTTGCACTGGAGGAAGACATCACCCAGGAAAAAGAAGACCAGGAGAAATTAAAAGAGTACGAATCGCGCTTTAGAAAGGCTTTTGAAAAGATAGGGGATAGTGTGTGGGAAAAGGACTTCGGCACCGGTAAAACCTATTTCTCCAACACCACCAATCACTTGCTTGGCTACCGCCTGGATGAGTTTACCGACAACGCTAATTTGTGGCTCGACAGGACTTATGACGATGACCGCGTAATGCTGGATCAGAATGAGACCAGGTACCACCGTGGTGAAATTGACCATCACCTCCTTGAATACCGCGTAATACATAAGGATGGAACCATCCGTTGGGTAATGGACAGGGGCGTGGTGATTGAAGCCGGCCGGGATAATAAACCGTTAAAAATCATTGGCACACATACCGATATTACGGAAAGAAAGCAGGCAGAAGAATTACTGCAGCGCGAAGAACAAAAATACCGCAGTATCATCGCCAATATGAACCTTGGCCTGCTGGAAGTAGATACCGAGGAAAAGGTAATCTTTACCAACCAGAGCTTCTGTGAAATGAGTGGGTACGACTATGATGAACTCATGGGACAAAAGGCGTCTCAGATTTATGTTAAGGAAGAAAATATTGAACTGATTGAAAGTAAAAATGAGGCCCGTAAAAAAGGCTCACTTGCTGCCTATGAAATAGCGGTTAAAAACAAACGGGGGCAATTACGATGGTGGTTAATCAGCGGCGCACCACGATACAACGACGCAGGCGATCTTGTTGGATCGTTGGGTATCCATCTCGATATCACCGATCAGAAACAGTTGGAGATTGACCTGATTGAAGCCAGGGAACAGGCGGAAGAATCTACCCGCAGTAAGGAAGTTTTTTTGGCTAATATGAGCCATGAAATTCGTACGCCCATGAATGCTATCCTGGGAATGACCCACCAGTTGGCAAAAACCAACCTCAATAGCTCGCAACATTTTTACCTCGATACGATCAATTCTGCCTCGGAAAATTTGCTGGTAATCATCAATGATATTTTAGATTTGTCGAAAATTGAAGCAGGAAAGCTAAATCTCGAAAACATTGGATTTGAAGCCAAAGCGGTAATCAGCCGGGCCATGCAGGTAATGCGGCACAAGGCCGAGGAGAAGGGACTGAGCATCACCAACTCCCGGTGCGATCCGGGCATATCACCGGTATTGATGGGTGATCCCTACCGGCTCAACCAGGTAATGTTAAACCTGATCAGTAATGCAATAAAATTTACCGAAAAAGGGAGTGTTGATTTGTCCTGTACCGTTATTAAGGATACACCAACATTTCAAACCATTTTAATAGAAGTGAAAGATACCGGAATCGGGATGAATGAATTATTTGTTAACAGCTTGTTTGAAAAATTTTCGCAGGAAGATGTATCCGTAACAAGGCAGTATGGAGGTACGGGTTTGGGGATGAGTATTTGCAAAGACCTGATAGATTTGATGGGTGGCAAGATCATTGTAAAAAGTAAAAAAGGGGAAGGCACCAGCGTCATTTTCAAAGTGCAGTTTTCAAAAGGAAAGCCGGAAGACCTGCCTTCGAGGGAGTTGCTTTATATCAATAAAGACATGCTGTCTAACAAAAGAATATTGGTAGTAGATGATAACAATATGAATCGACTGGTAGCAAAAACCATCCTCCATAACTTTGGTGCCATCACCATTGAAGCAATAAACGGGCGGGAAGCCATCGACTACCTTAAACAGTTTGAGGCAGACCTGGTATTGATGGATATCCAGATGCCGGTAATGGGCGGATTGGAAGCTACCAGGATTATCCGGGAGGAAATCAGCGTGTCGTTGCCGGTGATTGCCTTAACCGCCAATGCCTTAAAAGGAGACAATGAGAAATGTATAGAAGGTGGTATGAATGCCTATCTTTCCAAACCGTTTAAAGAAGAAGATCTGTTGCAGATTGTTTCCATTTGGTTGGGAGAGGGGGGCAACGCGCTTATGGTAGCAAGGCCGCGGGCGACAAAATTAACAGCCGAAAAATTATACGACCTCAGCGCCATTCGCACTATTAGCCGGGGTAATGAAGGATTTGTTGTGAAGATGGTAAACATGTTTATAGATCAAACCCCCGGCCAGGTAGCAGAGATGCAAGCCAGGTGTCATCACAGTGATTTTAAGGGAATGGCTGCCATTGCGCATAAAATTAAACCCAGTATCGATAACATGGGTATTGTTTCTTTAAAAGCACCGATTCGTGAAATTGAACGCATTGGAAAATTGGGGGTGGGGGATGAAAGTATACCGCAATTACTGGAAACAGTGGCCAGCTATATCAGTAAGGTGATTGATACCTTACACACCGAATTTGAAACCGCACCGGGTGTAATGGCCCTCTAAAGGGGTGATCCCTGCCATTGGCCTAAAAGGTTTCCACGCAAACGGTAGCCGGTTATCAATGCGCCGGTGAAGTGTACCCGGGGTGGTATAGTAACGCCATCAGCGATAATTTGCCGGATGTTTTGCCATGCGCTGTGCAACCATTTGCGCCGGCTGATTGTCAGGAAAAAAACAATCATATGAAACTGGCTGCAATTTCTTTTTCCATTATCATCCTCGTCACGGCTTGTCAACTTACTTCTTGTATCAAAGATGCAGGTGCGGCCACCGGGGAAATTTGTGACACCAATCGATCCACCCTGTTAAAAGCCGATAACCTGGAGGGCAGGATGGAGTTTAATTATGAAGCCAATCACTGGACAGTTAATGTAAGCATACCGGGTACCATCGATGGCCTGCGAACTTGTATTATTTGTGGCGAGCTGCCAGCTTCTTTAAAGCAACCCGGGTTAAAAGTG
>JBBQOJ010000459.1:0-3621 GCA_038330815.1 Chitinophagales bacterium
AGTCTTTCGCTCGACCAGGAAGTGCTGTCGAAAATTGAAGGCGCGTTGTACTACGAAGAAAGGTTGCTTTGCCTGCTGATGCTATTACGCATGCCGCGTGCCCACATCATTTATGTAAGCAGCCAGCCCATCGATGCCGTGATTGTTGATTACTACCTTCATTTATTGCCCGGTATAACGGGGTACCATGCACGCGAAAGGTTGACCTTACTAAGTTGCATGGATAGTTCCACCCGCTCGTTGTCGGAAAAAATTTTGCAGCGGCCACGCCTCCTGGAAAGAATTAAACAACATATCCCGCCGGGGCATGTGGCGCATATGGCCTGTTTTAATACCACCCCACTCGAAAGAACCATCGCTGTAAGGTTAGGCATCCCGATCTATGGTTGCGATCCCTCCCTGCTGTATTTAGGTACCAAGAGCGGGAGCCGGAAACTATTTTTAAAAGCCGGGGTGCCCATGCCGCCGGGTGCCGGGGATTTAAAAAGCTACAGTGATATTGTGCATGCAGTGGCAGGTTTAAAAGACATGTACCCCCAACTCGACTACGCCGTAATAAAAATGAACGATGGTTTTTCGGGGGATGGAAATGCCTTGTTAAAATACCCGGATGATTTAAAATCAGGGGCGCTTTTTGATTGGATTCATCATAATCTTTACCAGTCCATCATACCCGTTGCCGCCAACCTCAGCGTAGCCGATTTTATGGAAAAATTTAACTTGATGGAAGGCATTGTGGAGGCCTATATCACCAGTGGTGTTAAGCATTCCCCCTCCGTTCAATGCCGTATTAATCCAAACGGGGTGGTGGATATTATTTCCACGCACGACCAGGTGCTGTCTGGCAAGGAGGGGCAGGTATATTTTGGTGCGCATTTTCCGGCCGATAGCGACTACCGGGCCGAGATCACCACATTGGCCAAAACCATAGCAGTGGCCTTAAGCAGCGAAGGGGTATTGGGACGGTTTAGTATTGATTTTATTTCTATTATGGAAGCGGAAGGATGGAAACACTACGCCATTGAGATCAACCTGCGAAAAGGGGGTACCACCCATCCTTACCTGATGCTGCAATACCTTACGAATGGATATTATGATGCGGAGCAGGGCCTATTTATCACGCCCTCCGGGCAGCATCGTTGTTACTTTGCCACCGACAATGTACAAAGCGATGCATTTAAAGGGCTGTCACCACAAGACCTGGTCGATATCGCCATGTTTCATGGATTGCATTTTGATGGCGCTACGCAAAAAGGCGTTGTATTTCACATGATTGGCGCCCTTTCGGAGTTTGGTAAAATGGGAATGGTATGTATTGGTGAATCTGCCGATGAAGCCGCTGCTTATTACAGGAAAACCATTGAAGTGTTACAGGCAGAAACCAGTTCTATTTAATTATACTACATCTTGTATTGGCGTAAGCGTCCTCTTGTGCCTTAATGATAGATAGCAACTAAAATCCATAAATCCATCAGCGGTAAATGCCAGTGATTTTTTATGTAGGTCAGCGTCGCTCCGCCCTGGTACGTGTTCCACCTGTGCCCCGAATCAGGGCGGATTAAACCATTTCGATTTAATTACACCGCCGGTAGCTACTTATGCCGGCATCAAACATCCTGCATCCGTCCTCCGGTATCCGGTATCATTTCATACATTTGACAAGTTGCTTTTAAATTACGAATTATAAAACTTGCCGAATATATGAGTTATAATTATCTGCCACTGGATAAAAGTCCTACCAGTTTTCAACAGGTAAAAAACCTGTTGGCCTTTCAACAACTCGTCAGCATCACTTTTGATGCGCACCAGCGTATTATCGCCTGCAGAACCTATCTTGATCAAAAGCTGGAAAGCAGCACGGCGGTGTACTATGGCATCAATACCGGTTTCGGCTACCTGCAAAATGTTAAGATTGACGATGCCCAACTGGAAGCCCTGCAGGTAAACCTGTTGCAATCTCACGCCTGCGGATTGGGAGAAGAAGTACCCCCCGGGATTGTGAAGCTGATGATTGTGTTGAAGATAAAGTCGCTGAGTTATGGCCATTCCGGGGTACAGATTGATACGGTAAAGCGATTGATGGAAATGCACAACCAGGATGTACTGCCCGTTATTTATACCCAGGGATCGCTCGGCGCTTCCGGCGACCTGGCGCCACTCAGTCATTTAAGCCTGCCCCTGATCGGTCTTGGCGAAGTATATTTCAGGGGAACTAAAATACCCGCCGCGCAAGCCATGCAGGCGCTGGGATGGGCACCCATCCGGCTAAAAAGCAAGGAAGGGCTGGCCATGATCAATGGCACGCAGTTTATGAGCGCTTACGGCCTGCATCACCTGGTACGCGCAGATCGGTTGTTGCAATGGGCCGATATCATTGCGGCACTTTCCTTTGATGCCTTTGATTGTTTGGAGGAGCCTTTTCATGAAAAAATTCATTCCATTCGTGCGCACAGCGGACAGGTAACCACTGCTGCCAGGTTGCGTGTACTGTTAAAGGGGAGTGAGATTGCAGGTAAAGTGAAGGAGCAAATCCAGGATCCTTATTCCTTTCGTTGTATTCCACAAGTGCATGGCGCCACCCGGGACACCTTTGATTATGTGTTGAGTGTTTTTATAAAGGAGATCAACGCGGTGACAGACAACCCCAACATTTTTCCTGAAGATGACCTTATTTTAAGCGGCGGTAATTTTCACGGACAGCCGTTGGCGTTAGTGCTCGATTTTTTAGCCATTGCCATGAGTGAGTTGGCCAATATATCAGAAAGAAGAACCTACCAGCTGATCAGCGGGCAACATCATTTGCCGATGTTTTTGGTGAAACAACCTGGCCTGCATTCCGGTTTTATGATTCCACAATATACCGCTGCCGGTATTGTAAGTGAGAATAAACAATTATGTACACCAGCCAGCGTAGACTCCATCTCCTCCAGCAATAACCAGGAAGACCATGTAAGCATGGGCGCCAATGCGGCCACCAAGTGCTACCGTGTGATTAATAATGTGGAAAAAGTGCTGGCGATTGAATTACTCACAGCTGTGCAGGCGCTCGAATTTCGCCGGCCGCTAAAAAGCTCCCCGGCCCTGGAGTCTATTGTAACCGCTTTCAGGAAGGAAGTAAGTTTCAACGACGCCGACCGTGTGTTGCATGATGATATGGTAAAAGCCATCGCTTTTATACAAGCGGAGCCACCTGTATAACAGTTAAGTGTATCCGTAATTCCGCCAGGCAAATTGATGATGATGATTGCCTGGCTTTACACCATCATTACTCACCCATCATTGAATATGGTTATGTACGATCCCGTTAAATATGCTACACCAACCGGTAGTCAACTTAGTTGCAAAGGCTGGATACAGGAAGCAGCGCTGCGTATGTTGTTAAACAATATCGATCCCGCCGTAGCGGAATTACCCGATGAGCTGATTGTATATGGTGGCCGTGGAAAAGCTGCCCGCAATTTTGAATGTTTAGACCTCATCATCAAAGCATTAAAAGTGTTGGAAAATGATGAAACCCTGCTGGTGCAAAGCGGTAAGCCTGTAGCCCTATTAAAAACCCACCCCGATGCGCCAAGGGTATTGATCAGCAATTCTCAACTGGTTCCTCATTGGGCCACCTGG
>JBBQOJ010000460.1:0-3610 GCA_038330815.1 Chitinophagales bacterium
CGGCACCCTGCCGCCGATGAACGAAACAGCCTGGCAGGCCGAGTTTGACAAATACAAAGTAACGGACCAGTTTAAATATGTGCACCAGCATTTTTCCATGGCCGAGTTTAAATCCATTTTCTTTTGGGAATGGCTGCACCGGGTATGGGCCCGTTTACTTGGACTGGTATTTTTGTTTGGATTTATTTACTTCTTGCTAAAAAAACAATTTAGTAAGGACATGATTTTTCCCATGGTCATCCTGTTTTTACTGGGCGGAGTACAAGGATTTATTGGTTGGGTAATGGTAAAAAGCGGGCTGGTACCGGAGCAATATTTTGTTGGGCATGTAGAACTGGCCACTCACTTTATTGCCGCCCTTGGTTTGCTGGCGTATACCTTATGGTTCGCCATGCGCTTGCGGATTGCCCCCAATAAAATGGTAGTGCATGCACCACTGCAAAAATTTTTAACAGGCATCCTGGTGGTGTTTATCCTTCAATTAATTTACGGTGCATTTATGGCAGGTATGCACGCAGCAATAATGGCGCCTACCTGGCCTGATATCAATGGTAAAATGATGCCCGCCACCATGTGGGAGCTTACACCTGCTATTAAAAACATTGCTTTCAACCCGGTAATGGTGCATTTTATACACCGGGGCCTGGCCTACCTGGTGGTAGTGTTGGTAGTTATATGGTGGTGGAAGGCAAAGCAAATGCAGGGAAGCAGGCTGTTTCAACAACTCCGGTTGGGCCTATTATTGCTGGTTATGGTGCAGGTTGTAATGGGCATTTTAACAGTTACGCAAGCTACCTACCCCGGCCGACTGGTTTGGCTGGGAGTTACCCACCAGTTTATCGCTATGTTGCTGGTGATGGTATTAACCGGGTTGTTCTTTGTGTTAAGAAAGAAGGGCGCCTTACTCATTAACAGGTAGGAGATTTGTGGGAATTAATTATTCCATTTCACCCGTCATCAAATCGACACCCACCTTTTGATGAATAAATTTCAACCAACGCTCAGTGTAGTTGGTTCGGGAGAAATACATCTTCATTTTTTCGGATTGTATGCTATTGTATAGCTACGGTAATTGTTGAACACCGTATCCCTGCCGGGAATGGTTACCTTGTTTGTGGCAGCGTACCTGCTTGCCACATTCTAAATTTTTAAAATGCAGCTTTGTCAAATGTTGTTAATAAAATCCAATGCCGTTAATTGGTAAAATTACAAGTTACAGGCGAGGTAACCCGCTACGGCTGTCGGCCTACTTATACTAAACGATATTGTAAGAACATCATTAATACTGCCAGCCTGAAAAGATTACTATTACGGCAATGGCCGGGCCGGTTGGGCGATCCAAGCGACGACTATTTATGGCAGCTGTGGTGCCGCAGCATGTATAGACTCCTTTGAGATCGTTAAAATAGGACACCAACATATTAAAAAACCATCTTTTACGTTGTACATTTAGTAAAACGACATTAATGCGGCCTTTATTAAAAGACATTTTTTATTCATTTCCTATCCAGCTCTTCATCTTACATTTTCGCAAGTACCAGATTTTGTTAATTATTTGGGCCATTCTTGCAAGTGCAGTGAACAGTGGGTTTATGAAAGCCTTTGGGGCCGATTCGCTATTTTTTGTACCAGAATACATGGGCAAGGTAGATGCACTCAGCGCTTCCCTCGTAGGTATTGCCATGGGCGTATTTTTTATGAGTTGGAATATCACCACGTTTATATTGCACACCCGCCGTTTTAAGTTCTTAGCAACCGCCTCCAAGCCTTTTTTAAAATATTGCATCAACAACGCCATCCTTCCCTTGCTTTTTTTAATTTTTTTCCTGGTAAGATTGGTGCAGTATAACCATTTTAAAGAGTTACTTTCCTGGTCGCAGCAGGCAGTCCTCATTATCGGCTTTTTAGGTGGTATAACTATACTGATTGCCTTTTCGTTTGCATTTTTCTTTGGGGCCGACAGAACCATCCTGCGCACCATTGCACCGGTAATTGCTAATCCGCTTCATTTTAAAAAAAACTATAACCCGGCCAGCCCTTCCCGGCATGATGCCTTTGGTATGCGGGTGAGTTATTTTGTTACCGGCCGCTTTCGGTTTAAAAAGGCAAGGCCAGTATCCCACTATAGCGAACAATTCCTCGATACTATTTTCAAACGGCACCATTTTGCCGCAATGGTAGGGATATTGTTATCCTTTATTTTTTTAATTACCGGTGGTTTCTTCCTGGATGTGAAATTTTTCCAGGCACCGGCGGCCGCCAGTATCTTACTGTTTTTTGCCATCCTGGTGGCAGTAATCGGGGCACTTACTTATTTCCTGCAGAGCTGGAGCGTACTTTTTTTAATCGCCTTCCTGGCCATCCTCAATGTACTGTACCAACATGAGATCATTGACCCGCGCAACAAGGCATATGGGTTAGATTATAACAATAAAAAAACACGGCCCGGTTATAACAAGGCATCGTTGCAGGCATTGTGCACCCCGGAGAAAATCAGGCGCGATAAAGCCAATATGCTAACCATATTGAATAACTGGAAACGCAGGCAACAGGGCGATAAACCGGTGATGCTATTTATTAATGTCAGTGGCGGGGGCCTAAGAAGCGCCACCTTTGTAATGAACACTTTACAGCAACTTGACAGCATTACCAGGGGCAGGATCATGCAGCAAACTTTTTTGATAAGTGGCGCCAGCGGCGGCATGTTATCTGCCACCTATTTTAGGGAACTGTATGCCAGCAAGCAGAAAAACCCCGCTATCAATTTATATAACCCGGCTTACACGGAAAACATTACACAGGACCTGTTGAACCCGGTATTTTCGTCGATGATCAGCCGGGATATTTTTTCACCGGCACAAAAATTTTCCATCGGCCCATACCATTACGTGAAAGACCGGGGTTATGCCTTTGAACAAAAGCTGAATGAAAACTCCGGTGGAATACTCAACAAACAAATGAAGGACTATGCGGCAGCAGAAAAGGCAGCAGCTATCCCCATGATTATTTACAATTCAGTGATCACCAGGGATGGCAGAAAGATGATGCTGGGCACCCAACCACTTAGTTTTATGATGAAGGCGCCTGCCTTTGAGGCAGATATCGATCAAAGCCCGGATGCCATTGATTTTTCCGCCTTACTGGCCCGGCAACACCCGGAAAATATCCGTTTACTAACCGCATTAAGAATGAATGCGACGTTCCCGTATGTATTACCCAACGTGTGGTTACCTACCGAGCCGGTAATTGATGTAATGGATGCGGGTATCAGGGATAATTTTGGAGAGGAAACCACCTTGCGTTTTATTGCTAATTTTAACGACTGGATTTCTAATAATACCGGCGGCGTAATTATACTTCAAATCAGGGACAGGCAGAATGATTATTGGCAGCAGCCGCTGGAAACCGGCAGTATTGCAGATATATTATTAAAACCCGCCACCATGCTGCAAAATAACTGGCAAAATTTCCAGGATTATACCCAGGCCGATCAATACAGTTATCTAAAAGAAACCGATGATGGCAGTGTACTTCATCGGTTAACCTTTGTTTATGTCCCCAAAAAAAAGGAGTATGGAGCCGCTTTAAATTTTCATCTTACCGCTTCCGA
>JBBQOJ010000461.1:0-3605 GCA_038330815.1 Chitinophagales bacterium
ATTACAAAGGACCAGCAACACCTGTTGTTATTTCTTCAGCCCACCTACCCGCCGGACAATACCGGAAAAAATGCAGCATTGCTTACCGGCCTTGATGCCCTCATGGATAGCCTGGCTACCCACCGCTTTGCTTCCGTTAAAGCAGGTTATTTTGGCACTACGGCGGTTGCAGTAGGCAATGCACTTCAACTGCGTAGGGATACACTGGTTACCCAGGGCATTACGGTAATCTTCCTGGTGTTTTTTTTGGGCTATTATTTCCGACGTAAAAGCGCGCCTTTTATCATACTGATCCCGGTGCTGTTTGGCGCACTGTTTTCGTTAAGCGTGGTGTATTTTGTACAGGGCAGCATTTCCGTAATTGCCCTGGGCACCGGCTCGGTAATTTTAGGTATTGCCGTCAATTATTCGCTGCATGTATTCAATCATTACCGGCATACCATCGATATGGAAACGGTTATTGCCGACCTGGCATTTCCCATGACAATTGGCAGCCTTACTACCGTTGGTGGCTTTTTATGCCTGCGTTTTGTTGAATCGGTTATCCTGCAGGACCTGGGTTTATTTGCTGCCTTTAGCCTGGTAGGTGCGGCCCTGGGTTCGCTGCTTTTTTTACCGCATTTTATCAAGCCGGGAAACACCCGATCACCCCAGGAGAAGCCAACCACTTCCCTGTTGGATAAGCTGGCATCCTACCGGCCGGAATATAATGCTTACCTGGTGACGGGCATTGTGATTGGCACGGTTATTTTTGCCTTCACTGCCCGTTATGTTAGTTTTGAATCAAGCCTGGAGCGCATGAATTATATGGAGACCTCGCTGCAACAGGCCGAGCAGGACCTTAATAACATCAACGAGTATGCGCTAAAGTCGGTATACCTGGTAACGGAAGGCGCTACTACCGGGGACGCATTGGCCAATAATGATCGAATGATTAGCCGCGTGGAAGCGCTGCAGGAGGAGGGGGTTATCCGCAAACATTCCGGCGCCGGATCACTGTTGATGTCGGACAGCCTGCAGCTACTCCGGATCAAGCGTTGGAACAACTACTGGACCCCAGCTAAAAAGGCGCAACTGCTTACGGTGCTACAGCAGGAAGGGAAGGCGGTGGGTTTTAAAGAAAGTGCTTTTGAGCCATTTAGCCAGTTGTTGAACAAGGCTTACCAACCCATGGCCCCTGAACAAGTCGCCGCTATCCGTAACAATTTTGTACAGGATTATATTACCGAAAAACCTGGCAACACTACGCTGGTAACCCTGGTGAAATGTGATGCTTCCAACCGGTCACGGGTATACGAAGCTTTTGATGGAATGCCATCGGTAACGGTAGTGGATAAACAATACCTTACCACTACCCTGGTACAAACCATCAACAACGATTTTTCAAGGATTGCGCTGATGTCGTCGTTACTGGTGTTTTTTGTACTGCTGCTTACCTACGGCCGCATCGAACTAACCCTGGTGGCCTTTCTCCCCATGTTGGTTTCCTGGATTTGGATACTCGGAATAATGGGCTTGTTCGATATCCGCTTCAACATCATTAATATCATCGTATCTGCCCTTATATTTGGGCTCGGCGATGATTATAGTATTTTCATCATGGATGGGTTGTTGCAGGAATATAAAACAGGCAGAAAAAAGTTGTCTTCCTTTAAATCTTCTATCTTCCTCTCTGCCATCACCACCATTTCGGGACTGGGGGTATTGATCTTTGCCAAACACCCTGCGCTGCGCTCCATCGCCCTGATTTCGATCATCGGCATTGTTTGCGTGGTGATTATGTCGCAGTTATTGATTCCCTTTTTATTTAAATTATTGGTCACCAACCGAACCCGGCAACACCAGTTGCCCTGGACATTGACCGGATGGTTGCGTTCTGTATTTGCCTTCTGTTACTTTGTCATTGGTGCCATCGTGTTAACCCTGCTGGGATTTGTTTTTTCCAAACTCAATCCATTTAACAAGGAGAAGGGGAAACTGGTATACCATAAAATATTATCCCGTTTTTGCAGGTCGCTGATGTACATCATGGCCAATGTAAAAAAGCAGGTGATTAATCCGCTGGGAGAAGACTTTTCCCGCCCTGCCGTGGTCATTTCAAATCACCAGTCATTCCTCGATAACCTATCCATGGTAATGCTGCATCCCAAACTGGTGCTGTTTACCAACAACTGGGTTTGGAACTCGCCCGTTTTTGGCGGGGTGGTACGAATGGCCGATTATTTCCCGGTGGAACAAGGCGTGGAAAACAGCATTGAACGTATTGCCGAAAGGGTGCAGCAAGGGTATTCCGTGGTGATATTCCCGGAAGGTACCCGTTCGGCAGATGGAAAGATAAAGCGCTTTCATAAAGGTGCTTTTTATTTAGCTGAAAAACTGGGCCTCGACCTGTTGCCCATACTTATTCACGGTACCGGCCACACGATGACGAAGGGTGATTTTTTACTAAAGAATGGCGTGATCACTATACAATACCTGCCCCGTATTACTCCCTCCGATCTATCATTTGGAGACGGTTATACAGCAAGGGCGAAACAGGTGGGCGGGTATTTTCGCACCCAGTATGCTTTGGCACTGCAACGGCTGGAGCAGCCGGCTTACTACCGCGGGCGCCTTATTTATAATTATTTGTACAAGGGCCCCGAACTGGAATGGTACCTGAAAGTGAAACTGTCGCTTGAAAAAAACTACCAGCTTTTTCATCAGCTATTACCAACGGAAGGCGCGCTATTGGATATCGGTTGCGGCTATGGATTTATGTCCTACCTCCTGCGCTTTTGTTCAGCCGGCCGCACCATTACCGGTATCGATTATGATGCGGCAAAAATTAACACCGCCAATCACTGTTTTGATAAACCGGAGGGCCTGCAATTCTATTGCGCCAATGCAATGAATCACCCCTTTGACAGTTATGATGCCATCATCTTAGCAGATATGCTGCATTACCTGCCCCCTCAACAACAGGTAGCCTTGATAGAAAAATGTATCCGCCACCTACGGCCCGGTGGTTTACTTATAATACGCGAAGGCAATGCGGATATGCAACAACGGCACCTGGGCACCAGGATAACCGAATTTTTTTCTACCCGCGTATTCAGGTTCAACAAAACAACCCAGGAAGGATTGTTTTTTTTACCGGGTAACCTGCTACGTGATATTGCAACACGGCACCAAATTGGCTATTCCGAAATAGACCAATCTACCTTTACCTCCAACATGATCTATGTGCTAACCAATAAAACTGCCGGTTGATAAACATGGTATACGATATTATTATTATAGGCAGCGGCATGGGGGGCCTGGTGTGTGCAGACCTGCTTAGCCGGGAAGGCTATTCCGTAATTGTACTTGAAAAGAATAAACAAATAGGGGGCTGCCTGCAAACCTATGTAAGGGATAAGGTGATTTTTGATTCCGGCGTACATTACCTGGGCGGGCTGGATAAGGGCCAGAACCTTTACCAGGTATTTAAATACCTTGGGATCATGGATAAACTGCAACTGGAGCGGATGGATATCAATGCATTTGATAAAATATTGATTGAAAATGATCCGCAGGAGTATCCCTTTGCGCAGGGGTACGACAATTTTATTGCCAGGTTGCTG
>JBBQOJ010000462.1:0-3594 GCA_038330815.1 Chitinophagales bacterium
CCGACCGGACGTAATTTTCAATGCTTGACCCTGACAATAATTTACTGACATTTGGCGAAGCGATGTAGTTGGTAAAAGGATGGAATAGAGGAAGTCATATTCAGGCTTGCTTTATTTTATAACCTAATCGTAACCTAAACAATTTGGCAACTAATAATAATGAGTCTATTGAAAAGTCTTCATTGATTAATGGCCAATGAATTCCATTACCTGATGGCGAAATAATAAATAGATTTTTTTGGACTTCAGTCGCGGCTGAAAGTTTTTTTGAAACCTTAGCAATAGGAATGCTAAATTCTTTGCCATCAACCTGCACGTAAATAAAATTTTGATCAATAGTTACACCTTTGATGTTTTGTGTCGCTGACATAGAGGTTGTGATGAAGTGATTCCTGTTAACTCTGCGCTAGCGGCATTCCAGTATAACCGCCGCTAGCGGGCAGGTGTAGGGGCCAACGCACTAACCTGCCAATGTAACGAATTTAAAGCCTTTTCAATCCCTTTAATGCTTCTTTGCTGGTGGCCTCTATGATACTGATGGCATAGCCCCCGCCCGGTGCACAAAATTGTGACAGCTTACTTTTGTTGCTGACCAACACTTTCCGAATGGTATAAGCCTGCGGGTTGGTTTTGTAATGCGCCGTTTTGGCGTCAGCATAAATAGTGGCGATATAGGTTTTACCCGCCTCCAGGAAATCAAAAGCAATGGCAGAAGTTCTTGGCTGTTCCCCGTTTACGCTACCCAGGAACCAATTGCCCGTGCCCTTGGCTTTTCGGGTAACCGTGATAAAATCGCCGGGAGCTGCTTCCAGGTATTTGCTATCATCCCAATCCAACGCAACGTCTTTAATAAACTGGAAGGCATCCGGGAAACGATCGTAGTTTTCGGGTAAATCAGCCGCCATTTGCAAGGGGCTGTACATGGTAACATACAGCGCCAATTGGTTGGCCAGGGTACTGTTTACATGCGACGTGTTTTTGGGATTGAGTTTACTGATATCCATTTCAAAGATGCCCGGCGTGTAATCCATCGGTCCACCGATTTGCCTTGTAAAAGGCAGCACCGTTACATGATTGGCTTTAGATCCGCCAAATGCCTGGTACTCGGTACCCCTTGCCGCTTCATTGCCAATCAGGTTGGGATAGGTACGGCCAATACCTGTCGGGCGAACTGCTTCATGCGCATTTACCATTATTTTATATTGTACGGCTTTTTCTATTGCGTACTGGTAATGATTGATGATCCACTGGCTGTAGTGGTTTTCTCCCCTGGGAAGAATGTTTCCTACATACCCGCTTTTCACCGCATCGTATCCATTGGCCTTCATAAATTTATAGGCGGTATCCATGTGACGCTCGTAATTTCTTACCGAACCCGAGGCTTCATGGTGCATGATGATTTTTACGCCCTTCGCTTTAGCATAGTCCCTTAACGCTGTTACATTAAAATCAGGATAAGGGGTTACAAAATCAAATACGTAATCCTTCGAATTGCCAAACCAGTCTTCCCAGCCTACATTCCAACCCTCCACCAATACGGCATCAAATCCATGCAGGGCGGCAAAATCAATATACCGCCTTACATTGGCATTGTTGGCGCCATGGGTGCCATTGGGGGCAGCCCCCTTAATATCGGTAACGCCTAACTGTATTGCGGGGTAATCGTTGGTGTACGACCAGGAACTTTTGCCCGTGATCATCTCCCACCAAACGCCTATATATTTTACCGGTTTGATCCAGTCCGTTTCCTTTATTTTGGATGGTTCATTTAGGTTGTAGGTAATTTTTGAAGCGAGGATATCCCGCGCATCATCACTTACAATTACAGTGCGCCAGGGCGATACGGAGGGTGTTTGAATATAACCTTTATCTCCAAGGGCATCGGGTGTTAACCACGATTGAAACACCATGGTCGTATCATCCAGGTTGAGGTGCATACAGGAGTAATCGATGAGTGCCGCTTCATGCAGGTTAATAAATAAACCATCGTCCGTTTTCAACATCAGCGAGGTTTGCACACCGGTGGGCGAAAAGGCGGTTTGAGCCAGGTTATCGGTACGGGCCTTTTCTGCCAGTCCCCTTATTTCAGATAAACGCGAAGTGGTGTAATCATATTCCTGGGTATCATAATCACCCGCAATCCAATAAGCCGTATGGTCACCCGACATGGCGAATTGCGTTCTTTCTTCCTTTATCACGAAATAGGCCATATTTTTCTGTGAAGGAAATTCATACCGAAAGCCCAGGCCATCATTAAAAAGCCGGAACCGGATTACCAGTTGCCGATCCGTTTCTTTTTGTTGCAGGGTTACCATTAATTCCTTGTAATGATTGCGGATGGTTTTTACCTCACCCCAAACAGGGTTCCATTTTTCATCTACCAGGATCGTTTTCGTATTAAGGACGCTAAAATCATCCAACAGTGACTTTATATCTTTCTTTAATTCCAATCCCAGTTTACTGGATTTGATTACCACCTTACCCCTGTATTGCAGGGCATAGGAGGGAACACCGCCTGGAAGCAGGGTAAAGTTTAGCACCAATAGACCATTGGGTGAACTAAGTTCCTGGGCCTTTATATTGACGGGGAGCAGGAGTATCCAACTGCAAACAATGATTATAAATTTCATGGTAGGTGGAAGTTTATTAAGGAGTTAACAATCGTTGTTGTAAACAGTGACGGCGTGTGATTTATGTAGTTGCCGCTGAGCCTGCAAGATACAACCGAAGCCATCATTTAGTAAGGAATAAATGAAAACAATGGTACTCTACCTTGAATTAAGGAGCGATTATTTAACCGGTTCATCCCAAGTTGCCATACAGGATAACACCAAAAGACACCCTAACTTATTCCAAATTATTTTTTTCCGGTGGCAGGGAGGGCGGTGCCGGTTTGCGGGAGGGCCATTTGGATACAGCCACCCGTTGTGATGAATAAATACCGGCATGGCCACTGAAATAATAAGCAGTAAAACAAGCCACCGCATAATAAATCACATTCTCTGAACCAAACAATTCTATTCCCAGGAAAATACAGGCGATGGGTGTATTGGTAGCGCCGGCAAATACGGCAATAAAGCCAAGTCCGGCCAACAAATCAACCGGTGCACCAGTGATCATAGCAATGGTATTACCCAGCGTGGCACCGATAAAAAACAACGGCGTTACTTCTCCTCCCTTAAAACCCATCCCAAGTGTAATCGCCGTTAACAATAATTTCCATCCCCAGCTAAAATAACCGGCCCCGCCTGCCCGGAAAGCAGCAAGAATACTTACACCCTCACCATCGGGTGTAGTCACTCCCAAGCCGAGGTAATCAAATGTGCCGAGGGCATAGCTGATACCAATTACCAATACGCCACCAATAACTGGTATCAGCCATTTGTTTTGTAAATACCGCCGGGAAGTGGTTTTTATAAAATGGGATAAGGTGGCAAAAGCATAACTGGCAAGGCCAAAAATAAGTCCGGCCACGAGCACTTTTAACAACAGTAGCAGGTCGAAGGCGATATAAGGAAGAAAGTTTTCTTTGTCGGCGGCAAACGCGATACTGTATTGGGTGTGATGAATGCCAACGGAGGAGCAGGTAATGTC
>JBBQOJ010000463.1:0-3590 GCA_038330815.1 Chitinophagales bacterium
AACAGCAACAAAGGATTGTAAAGATGAGACAGCGTCCGCCGCGGCGGATACGGCCCGTTCCCGGCATTGCGCCCTGAGGAACTTTAGTGCATAGTGGTGAAGGGCAGTGGAGCCCTGGTTAGCGCTTTAACGACCGAGCTCTTGATTTTTTCTCGAGCCTGTTTCGTGAAAGCTTTTACGCTGTCCCGGCGGCGGTTTTCGCCTCGCAATATGCCAAGGCACAATGGAATCACCGGCGAAACCCCGCCGTTGATGAGACTAAAAATTTTAATGTATAGTACCCCTCCACTTCCCAGGCGATGTCTCCCTGTGATTTCATGAATGTTTAGAAACACCTGCGGGGACTCGCCGTACTACGGAGCGGATATTTGATTGTCTTACGTGTTGCGTGTTTAATAAGGAACGGGATGCCTGCGTGAGGGATTGCAGCGAAAAGCCCGTATGCCGATTCATCGGCAGCGGACTTGCAGCGTAAAGCCCGGCCCCCCGCTGCGGCGGGGGTGCACGCCACCATAATGATACTTTGTTCACGCCACCATTATTATACTTAATTGGTGCCAGGTGAAAATGGTATATAAAAAAAGAGGTGTCTTAAAAAAACACCCCTTCTTTATACCAGTGTAAAGTAAATTAATCAATTTTTCCTACCATATCTGCCGGAATAACCCACGCATCAAAGTCTTCTGCAGTTACATAGCCTAGTTTAACGGCCATTTCTTTAAGGGTGGTGCCTTGCTTATGGGCTGTTTGGGCAATCTCCGCTGCTTTGTAATAACCAATTTTTGTATTAAGTGAGGTTACCAGCATCAGGCTATTGTCTACATGCTTTTTAATATTCGCTTCAATGGGTGCAAGGCCTACAGCGCATTTGTCATTGAATGATACACAGCCGTCGCCGATTAACCGGGCACTATGCAGGAAATTATAAATCATTACCGGCTTAAATACATTGAGTTCAAAGTGCCCCATACTGCCACCAATACCAATGGCCACGTCATTTCCCATTACCTGTGCGGCAATCATGGTAAGTGCTTCACACTGGGTAGGATTTACTTTGCCCGGCATTATGGAAGAGCCCGGTTCGTTATCGGGAATAAACAATTCGCCGATGCCCGATCTTGGGCCGGAGGATAACATGCGCACATCATTGGCGATTTTCATCAGGCTTACTGCTACTGTTTTTAAAGCACCATGTGCCTCTACGATGGCATCATGTGCAGCCAGCGCTTCAAATTTATTTTCCGCTGTTATAAATGGCAGTCCTGTGAGTTGGGCTATGTGTTTGGCTACGTTTTCCGAATAACCTTCCGGTGTATTGATGCCGGTGCCAACAGCAGTTCCACCCAGGGCAAGCTCACTCAGGTGGTCGAGCGTATTCCTGATGGCTTTTAACCCATGGGTGAGTTGGGATACATAGCCGCTGAATTCCTGTCCCACTGTAAGCGGGGTAGCATCCATAAAATGAGTCCGGCCAATTTTAACCACTTTCATAAACTCCCTGCTTTTTTCGGCAAGGGTATCCCTGAGTTTTTCAATGCCCGGAATGGTGGTTTCTACCAGTATTTTGTAAGCAGCAATATGCATTGCTGTGGGAAAAGTGTCGTTGCTTGATTGAGATTTGTTGACGTCGTCGTTGGGATGCAGGAATTTTTCCTTGTCGGAAAGTTTTCCACCATTCAACACATGTCCCCGGTAGGCTACTACCTCGTTTACATTCATGTTACTTTGGGTGCCGCTGCCGGTTTGCCAAACAACCAGGGGAAACCATTCGGCTAATTGGCCATCCACTATTTCATCACATACGGTACCGATCAGGGTTGCCTTTTCTTTTGACAATACCCCAGCATCCAGGTTGGTGAGGGCAGCAGCTTTTTTAAGGTAGGCAAATGCCTTTATAATTTCTTTAGGCATCCGGTTAATGTCTGCTGCGATTTTAAAATTATCGATACTACGCTGGGTTTGGGCGCCGTAGTAAGCATCTACCGGAACTTTCACTTCACCCATGGTGTCTTTTTCAATTCTGTATTCCATATAACTAAGTTTTTGTTGTGTATTATTGGCCGCAAAGGTAAATTATTGCCGCATGAAATGTGTTGCTTTTTAAGTTTATTACCAGTAATCATTGCTTCCACTGGCCTGATTCATCTTTTTGTTATTTTTAATGCGAGGTTACTTTTTGTCCATGGCAGTGGCTATATTTAATTTAGAAAAATCACCGGTTCCGGTTTAACACCGCTTCCATTTAGTAATTCAACAAACAATATAGTATGAACAGGCGTCAATTTATACAGACTGCTTCCTCGGTCACCATTTTACTGGCCAATGGGAAGATAGTAAGTGCCGCTGAAATGGGTGTAGCGGGCTGGCAGCAGCGGAAAGTGGTATTGAGGTTTGTAGTGGCCTCGGATGGTCATTACGGGTTAAAGGATACCAACTACCAGGATTTTTACAGCACACTGGTAAGCCGTGTAAATGAAGAACATGTTAAAAACCCATTTGCCTTTTGCATGATCAATGGAGATATTATACACGATGATAAAATGTTTTTGCTTCCGGCGAAGCAGGCGCTCGATCAGTTAGCCCTGCCCTATTATGTAAGCCAGGGTAATCATGATCATGTAAGTGCGGAAGAATGGGAGGCTACCTGGAAAATGCCCGTTAATCACGATTTTAGTATAAAAGAGAATAGCTTTTTAATTGCTACCACGTCTAACGAAGCCGGCACTTATTTATGCCCCGATGTGAACTGGATAAGTAGCAAACTGCAACAGTACCGGCGACAAAAGAATATTTTTATTTTCCTGCACATCAACCCCGGCAAACAAACTACACATGGGGTTGATTGTCCTGCTTTGTTTGAATCATTTACACGTTACCCAAATGTACGGGCAGTGTTTAACGGGCATGACCATGATGAAGAAGGGATTAAGGTGAAGCAGCAGATACCTTTTATTTTTGATGCACATTTTGGTGGCAACTGGGGTACCAGTTATCGTGGCTTCAGGATAGTGGAGTTGATGAAAGACAATTCCATTGCAACTTATATCATGAACCCCCTGGACCGGATCAATGATGCTATTATTTAATTAAGGTGGGAAAGATAGCTTCATTCGGGCGATGATGGATCAACCGGTTTTTAAAAAATAACGGAATGGTAAATCCTGGTTGAGCAGGCAAATATTCCATTGCCCCATTATTTATTTACCATTAAACACGGGGGGGCGCTTTTCGAGAAAAGCCCTGGTGCCCTCCATCCTGTCAGCCGTAGTAAAGCATTCTCCAAAAGCGTTGGTTTCAACTTCAAATCCATTGGCGTTTTCATCAAATACTGAATTGGCTGCATTAATGCAGGCTGCGAGGGCGAGGGGCGCTTTGCTGTTGATGGTCGTCATTAGGGCAATGGCGCGATCAAGTAATTCGGCAGCAGGCACTACATAGTTAACGAGGCCATAGCGAAGGGCCGTAGTGGCATCTATCCGGTTACCAGTTAACAATAACTCGAGGGCGCGTCCTTTACCGATCAGTTGGGTAAGTCGCTGGGTGCCGCCATAGCCGGGTATTAAACCAAGGTTAACTTCTGGTTGTCCAAA
>JBBQOJ010000464.1:0-3586 GCA_038330815.1 Chitinophagales bacterium
ATATGGTACCGCTAAAATTTTACCCGGCTTAATTTTGCAATCTGAATTTGGCGTAGATATCCTTAGCCAGAATGAAGAAGGATATTTCCAGAGCCAAACCGTAAGAAACCAATCGCGTGCAGTAAGAGGGATTGGTATCAACCGGGCAGCCTTCGTGGTTAATTATAACACCAACAATTATTTTCAATATACCAAAAGCTTTGGCCAGCACTCCATTGATGCAACCGTGGGTATGCAATACCAGCAAAGTTCTGCCCGTTATAATTTTGTGGAAGGGCTGGATTTCCCATCTAATGCCTACCAAAAAATTGCCAGTGCAGCTACTAAATCTGATGGTAGTTCATCACAAAGTAATTTCAGCTTTTTATCCACCTTCTTCCGGGCCAACTATAAGTTGAAAGAAAAGTACCTGGCCACTGTTAGTGTGCGTCGTGACGGGTCTTCCCGTTTTGGTGCAAACGAACGCTATGGTTATTTCCCGGCTGGTTCTGTGGGATGGGTGTTATCAGAAGAAAATTTCATCCAGTCGATACGCGCCATTAGCTTCCTTAAGTTAAGGGCCAGCTATGGACAGGTGGGCAATGCTGAAATTGGTAATTTCCCGCAATTGGGTTTGTTTGGCGGTGCTGCCGGTTATGCGGGAAACGCGGGCCAAAGCCCTACCCAGATTGGCAACCCCGATCTCAGGTGGGAAACAACTACGCAACTTGATTTTGGACTTGATTTCGGTATCCTGAATAACCGTATCACCGGTGAACTGGATTATTATGAAAAGAAAACATCGGGTTTATTACTAAATGTAAATGTGCCAGCCACTACTGGCTTTACTACTCAAACCAAAAATGTAGGCAGGTTGGAAAACAAAGGTGTAGAACTGGTGCTGAATACCCAAAACCTGGTAGGTGCCTTTAAATGGAATACCAGTTTCAACATCGCTAATAACAAAGGAAAAGTATTGGATATACAGGGACAAATTATAGAAGGTGGTATTAGCAGCATGAACCGCGTTGCAGAAGGGCAGCCAATTGGTGTATTTTATACAGTGGAGTATGCCGGTGTAAACCCTGCCAATGGGGATGCCTTATTCTATAAAAATACCAATAACAATGGCCAGCTGGATAAAACTACCGTTAACGCTGCGGGGTATAACCAGGCGCAGCGGGTAGTAGCCGGTGATCCCAACCCGGATTACATTTATGGCATTACCAATAATTTTTCCTTCAAAGGAATTGACCTCTCCGTACTCATCAATGGTGTTTCGGGCAACCAGGTAAATATATATGGGATGGGTCGTTTTGCTTCCGCCAATTTCCGTTTCGAAGACAACCAAACTGTTGACCAGATAGATGCATGGACAAGACCCGGTCAAATTACCAATATTCCGCAAGCCAGGTGGCTGTCAAACAATGGCGCCCAACTTAGCAGCCGGTATATTGTGGATGGTGCATTTGCCAGGATCCGGACGGTTACCTTAGGGTACACGGTTCCCTCAAAACTGTTGTCAAGGCTCAAACTGCAAAAGGTGAGGGTGTATGCCTCTGCCCTTAACCTGGCTACATTTACCAAGTATCCGTATTGGGATCCTGAAGTGAATGCCGATTCGTTTGATTCAAACATTGCCAAGGGCAATGATTTTTATACACCACCGCAACCCCGCACTATTTTGTTCGGTATCAATGTAGGGTTATAATTATCCATGCACTTAACTAACACCAACAAGTTCGGCAAACCAACCCAAACGGGTTTATGGAGAAGCAGGACTTTTGAAAAATAAAAATTACAGATATGAAAAAATATTTTTTAAATGCATTCTTTATCGCGTTGGTTGCTACCAGTTGTGATAAAAAGCTGGATGTAGTTCCAACACAGAGTATTGCACAGGACCAGGCGCTGCTTACGGAAGCAGATGTGCTGGTGACCCTTATCGGAGCTTATGATGGTATCCAAAGCGTAACCACTTATGGTGGTGAAATTATGGTATTGAATGAGGTGATCGGCAATATCGACGATATTCGTTTTACAGGAACCTTTGTTGGACTTGCTGATGCGCATCGCCTCGAGATGGTGGCCAATAATACCTTTGCACGGGATACCTGGCAAAGTGCGTATAATTCCATCAATCGGTGTAATAATGTGCTTTCAGCGGTTGATAAAGTAACTTCTACCACTGCCGTTAAAAACAGGGTTGAAGGAGAAGCTACCTTCATCAGGGCATCCCTTTATTTTGAATTGGTAAAACTGTTTGCCAAAACCTGGGGTGATGGCGACAACCAAACCAATCCCGGCGTTCCCCTGGTTACTACGCCCACCATTAGCATTAAAGAGGAAGATTTTAAAGCAAGAAACAGTGTAGCCGAGGTGTACGCTTTTATTAAGACAGAACTTACCAAGGCGGAGAATCTTTTACCCGCCAGCAACGGGATATTTGCCAACAAAAATGCGGCCAGTGCTATGTTGGCCCGCGTAGGCATGATGCAGGGTGATTATCCTGCTGCCAGGGACGCTGCCAACCGCGTGATTGTATCGGGCACCAACCCACTTGCTGCTACTTTTGGCGGATTGTTTTTTACTTTCATAAACAATTCAGGTAACAGTCCGGCCGAATATATTTTTTCAATGAAAGTAACCACCCAGGACGGTGCCAACGGTATCAATACCTATTTTGGCATCAACGTGGGTGCAGGTACTGCCGGTAGAGGTGATTGCAAAATATTACCTGCGCATCTTGCCAAATACGAAACAGGCGATGTACGTAGAAGTTATTTTGCCGTGTCGGGTGGTAATAATTACACCCGCAAACATTTAGACAGGTTCGGTAATGTTCCCATTGTGCGTACCGGCGAAATGTTCCTTACCCGTGCGGAAGCCAATTTCAGGCTGGGTACTGTTATTGGGGCTACCCCGCTGAGTGATGTAAACACCATCAGAAACAGGTCAACCCTTGCAGCTTTAGGTACGGTAGACCTGGCCGCCATCCTGAAGGAGCGATACCTCGAACTGGCGTTTGAAGGCCAGCGCTTACCGGATATAAAAAGAACAAGGGGCACGCAGTCGGGCACCCCCTGGAATTCCCCCAAGCTTATCATGCCCATACCTCAACGGGAAATGGATGTGAATAAAAAACTGGTGCAAAATAGCGGGTATTAAAATCTAATTTTTGATAAAAAAAGGGTTGCATAGTTGCAGCCCTTTTTTTATGCTTTAAACTAATTTGTATAAAAATTATGCCTCCCAGCCACCCGGTTTTTCCGGGTATCTTTTTACCTGAAAATCATGGCTGACAATACTTTTTTATAATAACCCTAACGGTAAAATTATCAAACTGCGCCGGGCACCTGCAAGCAAAAAATTGGGCTTATCCCTATATTTAACAGGGGTACCATGCCTAGCTAGAATTAGTGGGCGTAGGCTCGATTACCCGGTATTGCCCGTACAACGGGCTCGGCGCCTTATTTCGCTAGTAGATGAAATACAGGCAGTCTTTATCCGGCTTACCTACCCCGTAGTAGAACAAAGCCTTACCAAAAGAAACTATGAAACGGTGGCTGCCGCGGTAGGGAAGGACTGGAAGACACAGAAGCTCTGG
>JBBQOJ010000465.1:0-3580 GCA_038330815.1 Chitinophagales bacterium
AGCAGTATTTATAAGAATTCGATGATTAAATCAAACACGCCCTTTGTGGTGATGTTCTTTAGTCCGGATTGCGATCACTGCCAGGATCAAACCAGGGAATTGGTGGCCCATAAAAAGGAACTCAGTAGCGTGCAGGTATTAATGGTGTCCGGTGCACCTTATCGTGAATTGATTGCGTTTAGAGAAAAATTTGGATTGGCCAATATGTTCAATGTTAATATTGCTTACGACCCCAAGGTGATATTGGGTAGTGTATACCGGTTAAAGACGTATCCCTCTCTTTATGTTTACGACAAAAACGGCAACCTGGCCAAAGCCTATGTTGGTAAAATTGGAATGCCCGCCGTGTTGGCTGCGGTAGAATAATATAGGACTATTTCTAAACAAATTTTTGTTGAAAAAACAATTCATGATTTTTATCATGAAGTCGATTCTGTTGTTCATTCTTTTCGTAATATGGCGTGAATGCACTTAACTTTGCTGCGCAAATAGATTCCTTAAATAAAATATATATTATGAAAGTTACTGTTGTAGGTGCTGGAGCCGTAGGTGCTACCTGTGCCGATAATATTGCCCGCAAAGAGTTATGTAATGAACTGGTTTTGCTGGACATAAAAGAAGGCATTGCAGAAGGCAAGGCGCAGGATATGATGCAAACGGCCACCTTGCTTGGGTTTGATACCAAGATTGTTGGCAGCACCAATGACTACAGCAAAACTGCCAACAGTGATGTGGTAGTGATCACTTCTGGCCTTCCCCGTAAACCAGGCATGACAAGAGAGGAGTTGATTGGCGTAAATGCCGGCATTGTAAAAAGTGTTGTAGAGAATATTTTGAAATTTTCTCCAGAGGCCATTATCATCATCATTAGTAACCCGATGGATACCATGACCTATCTTGCTTTAACAGCAACGGGCTTACCCAAAAACCGAATCATTGGAATGGGCGGCACCTTAGACAGTGCCCGTTTTAAATACCAACTGAGCCAGCACCTCGGTTGCAGCCCGGCAGATTTAAATGCAGTTGTAGTTGGCGGCCATGGCGATACCACCATGATTCCCCTGATAAGCAAAGCAACCTGGAACAGTGCACCGGTAACTGACTTTTTAACTACTGAGCAACAGGATAAAATTGTAAAAGACACCATGGTGGGTGGTGCTACCTTAACTGCACTGATTGGCACTTCTGCCTGGTACGCACCTGGTGCTGCTGGTGCTGCATTGGTGGAATCCATTATCAGGGACGAGAAAAAACTATTTACCTGCTGCGTTGCATTAGATGGCGAGTATGGGCAGAAAGACATTTGCATAGGCGTACCTGTTATCATTGGCAGGAATGGCTGGGAAAAAATACTCGACTTCAAATTGAATGAAACGGAACAAGCTGCTTTTAATAAAAGTGCCGACGCTGTTAGAAGCATGAATGACGTATTGAAAACTTTATAAGGTTAAACAACTTCTTTACAAAAAACTCCCGGCTGGTTACCGGGAGTTTTTTATTTTACAAGAGCCAGGTATTTAATCCCCGAAAGTTGTTAACGATCATTTTGACGGGTGGTTAGCTATAAACAAATTATATTTGGGTAACCCCTAGCGGAAAATGGCTTCCGTTGTTATATGTGGGAACCTGATTTTAGCCATTCATTGTAAATATGATCGGATTCGCTGGCCATTGGGAAAAGCAGAATGATGCTGTTTAAAAGCGCCCGATACTAACGGTAGCATTAAAAAATGTTTAACTAACAAAAATTTCACACTCATGGATAAAACCTCCCACAGATTGATTATTTTATTGGCCGTTTTGCAATTGCTTACCATTAACTGTTCAAATAACCCATTGCGACCAAAGGAAGCTGTGTTGGAAAAAAATCCCCGAACTCCCTCGGATGACCGAACGCCCCCAGATGACCGAACTACCACCTCCACTTCAAAGGGGGGTATGGTGGATTTTGTAACCGCCTCCAGGATAGTAACCCCTGCGGTGGTGCATATTAAAACCATGTTCAATGATGGCTCTGCTATACAGCAATATGGTATACCTGGAAGTAACCGAAGAGCCGCCATTGGGTCCGGATCCGGTGTGATTATTTTGGAAGATGGCTATATCGCCACCAATAATCATGTGGTGGAAAATGCTACCTCCATTGAAGTTATCCTACCTGACAAACGGGTATTTAGTGCAACATTGGTTGGAAGAGATCCCAATACAGACCTGGCATTGTTGAAAGTAAACGCCAAAAATTTGCCCACCGTACTACTCGGTAATTCGGATATTGTCCAGGTGGGTGAATGGGTATTGGCGGTGGGTTATCCTTTCTCTCTCAATACCACCGTTACCGCGGGTATCATAAGCGCCAAAGCCCGCAGCCTGGGAATTATTAACCGGCCCGGGAGCAACAATTTACAAGGTAATATGGAGCCAACCGGCAATACTGCTATTGAATCCTTTATTCAAACGGATGCCGCTATAAACCCGGGCAATAGTGGTGGCGCCCTGGTTAATACATCGGGCGAACTTATTGGGATTAATGCTGCGATCGCCTCACAAACGGGCAGCTATGCTGGATATGCATTTGCCATTCCCGTAAACCTGGCTAAAAAAATACTGAATGATTTACGAAAATATGGCGCAGTAAAACGCGGTGTTTTGGGTGTTTCCTTTCCTGCCCCCTCAACAGAGGAACAATATCTAAAACAACAGGGACTTACACCCGGCGCAATAAAAGGTGTTTACATCACTAATGTTCAGCAAGAAAGCGCCGCTTCTGTGGCCGGTTTAAAAGAAGGAGATATTATTCAAAAAATTGACGGGATACAACTGAATTCTTCGTCTGAATTTTCAGAACGGATTGCCCGGCACCAGCCCGGGGATACGATTAACCTGGCGATACTTCGTAATGGCAAAACATCCACTACCACTGCCATTTTGAAAGAGGAAAGTAAGTCAACCCCACCGGAAAAAAATGGTCAATCACTGGAAAAAATTTACAGTAAACTAGGCGCAACTTTTGCACCCATGCCGGATGCATTGAAACGCCGTTATCAGTTAAATTCCGGGGTACTGGTAACAGGTGTTCAGCAAGGTGGTTTCTTTAACCAGGTGGGAATTCCGCCGGGAACAATTATTGCCTATATTAATGGCAGGCCCATTAATAATCCTAAAGATATTGATGCGGCATTGTTAGGGGCCCAACGTGGAATTATACAAATATTTGCCATTGGGCCAGATGGCTCGAGGGTAGTCTTTGATTTTTCATTAGGTACTTAACCGCCCTGTTATCCAATGTGCATTGTTAAGTATATTTAAGCGTTGGTATAAAATTTACAAACGGGTTGCCGTGAATATATTTCCGGCAACCCGTTTTTTAACTAGTGGCTTCATGTAATAAAAACCCTGCATTATCACTATATACTAATACCTGGATAACACTATTAACTCACTCCACCTACCACCATTTGTTTATTTATTTTAAGCACTAATCCCTGCAATACCTTACCGGGACCAACTTCGGAAAACTGCGTTGCCCCCCCGGCAATCATCGCCTGTACGCTTTGTGTCCACCTAACGGCGCCGGTTAGTT
>JBBQOJ010000466.1:0-3576 GCA_038330815.1 Chitinophagales bacterium
GCGAAGGCAGGTTTTTAAGAGCCCTTTATTATTACCACCTGGTAAGGCTGTTTGGCGATGTTCCTTTATATACCAACGTAATTACGGTGCAGGAATCTTCGGAAATTGAACGTTCGCCAAAACAATTGGTGCACGTTCAAATTATAGCAGATCTAAAACTAGCGGAAACCTTGCTCCCGGCCACTACCGCGGGAAATAATAAAGGCCGTGCAACTGCGGGGTCGGCAAAGGGGTTACTTGCCAGTGTGTACCTGTGGCTAGGCGATAATACCAATGCCGCTTTAAAAGCAAAAGAAATCATTGATAACCGGGCAACCTATGGCTACGACCTGTGGACAGATTATGGCGATAATTTTAAACTGGAAAATGAAAATGGTAAGGAGAGTTTGTTTGAAGTGCAGTATCGCAGTGGCGGAGGCCAATTCAGTGATTTTGGTGCCGGTCAAAAGCTCAATACATTTTTTGCACCACGGGCACAGGATATTGTACAGTCTTCAGGCTATGGCTGGAACGTACCCACCAGGAATTTCGCCGACCGTTACGAAAAAACCGGTACCACTTATAACACTATTATCGACAAAAGAAGAAATGCTTCCATGTGGATACCGGGCGATGTGTTTGGATCTTACACCCAGGCTGCCCAGTTGGTAGGGTCGCCCAACGGCCTTAATGTGAAAAAATATTTTATACCCATTGCCAATACAGCCGGTGATAATGGCGGATGGACATCTGCCCAGAATATACCGATCCTGCGGTATTCAGAAATATTGTTGATTTATGCTGAAGCAGCCGGTGCCACCGCAGGAAAGGCATTTGCCGACCAGGTTAGGGCAAGGGCCGGACTGGCACCGCTTCCCAACGGGTTAAGTGCCACTCAATACCGCGACGCTATTTATAATGAACGCAGGCTGGAATTTGCTTTTGAGATGCATCGTTGGTACGATTTGCTGCGCCACCCGGATCCTAATTATTTCGTAACTATAATGCGGGCAGCAGGCAAAACCAATGTGCTGCCCAAGCATCGGTATATGCCCATCCCCCAGGGAGAACGGGATAAGAATTCGAGGCTTACCCAAAACGAAGGTTATTAATCTTAATAAATTAAGCTATATGAAAAAATATTTTTTATTGCAGTCACTCGTTGCCGTTAGTATGCTAATGCTTTTGTCAAAATGCAATAAGGTGAACCTGGAACTTTCCGGTACTTCCTCGGAGGCAGACTTCAATTTTGCACAGGCGCCACCTGCCGACACATTGCCCTATGCTTACAGCGTTGCTTTTACCAATAACAGTAAGGAGGAGTTTTTATACCAATGGAACTTTGGCGACAATAGCGCGTTGTCTGCTGAAAAGAACCCGGTGCATAAATACCAAACCGGGGGTAGCTATAATGTTACCCTCACCACAGCCGGCACAAATGGCAACAATTCCATCACCAAGGTGGTTAGTGTGCAGGATGCCTGCCAGAATGATTTTTTTAACAAATTGACGAATTGTGCGGTGGGAGAATGGACCTGGAGTAATGATGTAGATGCCATCAAAGTATTGTCTCCGGACGGAACGCAGGTGTTTTTTGCCGGTCCGGCAGCTAATTGCCAGGTAGATGATGTTTTTAAATTCTTTTCCAATGGCACTTTTACCTATGATGCCAAAGGTGAAACTTTTGACGCACAAGCAGGGTTTAGTTGCCAGCCTCAAAAGGCCAATGCCCAAAAATTCAGGCTGGTGGCCAAAACCGGGCAACTGCCGGTGATTATACTCGATGCCCTGGCATCGGGAACAGGCAGGCCCTTTATAGGCACTACCGACGTAATAGTGAACAATGCTTACACGGTGCGGCAATATACTGCTGATTTGATTACGCTTCGGGGGGTGGATGCGGCCAGTGGTAATTTACTGGAAATAAAACTGAAAAAACTGGTTGTGTTAACCATTGACGATATTTATAATATACTAACCGGCGGAAGTAGCAAAAGCTGGAAACTGGATCCTGATCCTGCGGCAAAAGCCATCATAGTGGGTACAGAAAGTAATCCTGCACAGTACTTCGGCGGGGGCACACTGGAAGCCTGCCAAATAGATGACAGGTACACATTTACCAATGCGGGGAACATTACTTACAATGCTGCCGGTGCTACCTTCAATGGAGGCAACGTGGCTCCTAATTATAATTGCGGTGCCGACAGGTCGTATACAAGGGCTTTTACTTTTGGAGCCACTACAGGGGGTGTTGCCGGGGTAGCTACCATTCGCCTTCCCGGAGCAGCGGCTCCCCCCACGGTATTTATTGGTACCACCGATGTTCCAGCCGATAATATTTACCGGATCATAGAGATCAATGCCAACCGGATGGTATTAAGGGCCGGTAGCGGAGCAGGAGATGTATTTCAATTTAAATTCATTGCACAATAAAAATTTAAACGTATGAAAAAATATTTAAGTCACCTGGCCATTGCATTGGTTGTTGCGTGTACTGCCTGCACCGAGAAAAAGGAGTTGCCGCCACCGGTTGCCTCCCAACCTATTGTAGAACAAAACTGGCAGTTTGAAACCATGCCCATGTGGGAAGACAACTTTGCAACAGCAGGCGCCCCCGATGCTTCGAAGTGGACCTTTGAAACCGGTGGAAGCGGATGGGGCAACAATGAATTGCAATTTTATACCAGTGGTTCTAACGCCACGGTGTCGGGCGGTAATTTAACCATCACTGCGAAAAGAGAAAGCAATTCCGGCAGGGAATATACTTCGTCGAGAATGATCACTAAGGGCAAAGGTGATTTCTTGTACGGACGTTTTGAGGTGAGGGCAAAACTGCCCAGGGGGCGGGGCACCTGGCCTGCTATCTGGATGCTGTACAGCGAGAACACGTATGGCAATTGGCCTGCTTCCGGTGAAATTGATATTATGGAACATGTGGGGTATGATCCCAACCGGATACATTGTACAGTGCATACTACGGCGTTTAACCATACCCGTGGTACGCAAAAATCTGCCACCAAAGTGGTACCAACCGCCACCGATAATTTTCATGTGTACCGGGTAGACTGGACACCCTTTGCCGTAAGGGGTTTTATTGATGGCGAACAGTATTTTGAATTCCTTAATAACAATACCGGTTTTACTGCCTGGCCATTTGATAAGAAATTTTTCCTGATATTGAACGTAGCGGTGGGTGGTAACTGGGGAGGCGCCCAGGGTGTTGACAATGCGGTTTTTCCCGCTAGTATGGTGATTGATTATGTGAAAGTGTACAAGCTGATTCCATAATTTTTTTATCTGTTTCGTATAAGGCTGTCCTGGTGGACGGCTTTTTTTGTGGACATGGTCCATCACCATTCATTCCCGGTGGTTACAATAAATAATTTGTAGCGTATTCAGCGCCGGGGTTTCGCGGTTGATACCTGGTAATGTTGACATTGGCGTTGCGAAAACCCCGCCGGGACGATGCTTTATACTTTTAGGTATGCCTATGTTTACTTCCAAATAGAACAGCACTCTCTAAACCAGATACTACCTATCCTTTTGCTACCTCCTCCCTCGGAGGTGCCGTCCTGACGGGGTTTGCGCAACGGCGTC
>JBBQOJ010000467.1:0-3575 GCA_038330815.1 Chitinophagales bacterium
GTACGTGCGGTGCTGGTAAAATCTTTTGCCAGGATTCACGAAACCAATTTGAAGAAACAGGGAATGTTGGGATTAACTTTTGCCAACAAGGAAGATTACAACAAAATACTGGAAGATGACACCATCGATATCCTCGGATTAACCAGTTTTACGCCTAATGAGCCATTGCAGGTTGTGTTGAACCATACTGACGGCACCGCAGATACCATCGAAGTAAACCACACCTATAATGAACAACAGATAGCATGGTTTAAGGCAGGGGCCGCATTAAATATCATCCGGAAGGAATTTGCCGACAGGCAATAAATGAAAGCATTAAAAAAGGAAGGGCGAAACTCAATAAAGTGTTTCGCCCTTTTTTTGTATTTAACTATTAACCCCTGGCACTTTACTTATCCGGTGATGCTAAGCCACCCAGGTCATCACCCTGGCAACTATTTTATTACTGGCTTCGCTTTTCTTTTTGTATACCCGCATTAAAAAAAGCAATCGCTTACTTCACGAAAAAAATGAGCTGATCCACAAGCAGAATATTGAACTGGAAAACCTGAACCAGGTAAAGGACCGGCTGTTTGGTATTATAAGTCATGATTTGCGCAACCCGCTCGTCACGCTTCGAACCTATCTTTCGCTGGCCGAGGACATTGCGCTGCCGGCTGAGAAAAAACAATACTTTAAAAAAGCCACCATGCAGGCCGTTGCGCAAACCTGCGACATGCTCGACAACCTGCTGGTTTGGGCCAACCTGCAGATTAAACAGGCACCTCCCGCCATCACTCCCATTAACCTGGAAGAAGGTTTATTGGATGTGATCAACACGGTACAATCGCAGGCTGCAGAAAAAGGGATCACCCTGGTACAGCAAGTGGACATGAAACAGGCCTTGGGGGAATACAATATCATTACCATCGCCATCAGGAATATCCTGACCAATGCCATTAAATTTAGCACAGCCGGGTCCACCGTTCACGTACACACGCTTCAGGATAAAAACGGGGTGTTAATATCCATCCGGGATGCAGGAATTGGCATGAGCCCCGAACAGGTGCAACAACTATATTCAAATGACACCGGTAGCACCCCGGGAACAGCGGAAGAAAAGGGAAGCGGGTTGGGGATTTTCCTGGTAAGGGAATTACTTCAAAAAATCAATGGTAGTTTGATCATAAGCAGTGAAATTGATAAAGGCAGCTGTTTTACCATCGTATTACAAGCTGGATGATTTTATCGCTGCCCTTTACCGATAACATTTTATAAAATTAACAATGTTACCACCCTGTATTGAGACGTTTCCGGTAATTTCGCGCTTTCTCATCAATACCCCATTTTACAATCCCCATGTTGTTGAAAATACTTACGGTGGCAGGTTTGGCGACCTTTGAAATTTATGCGGCCATCCCGGCCGGTTTCGCTTTTGGCTTATCACCCTGGACCATTTTCTTCGCCAGTGTGGTGGGCGGATTGGCAGGTGTTTTTGTGTCGGCCTTTTTAGGTGATAAGATCAGGACATTTTTTCATAAGAATAAGCCAAAGAAGGAAGCGCCGGCAAAACATCCTGTGCTACTGCGCATCTGGAACAAATATGGCATCATCGGGCTGGGTTTTCTAGGCACGATGGCGGTGGGTGCTCCCATCAGCATAGCCGTGGGGGTAGGACTAAATGCCGAGCTTAAAAAATTACTTACCTGGTGTTGTATCGGTGTGGTTACCCGCTGCCTCCTTTTTACCCTTATTGGCTATTACGGACTTAAATTATTTTAATTTAATTTGAGGCTTCATTTTACCGTTTACTTCATCGTTAATATCAACACATGCATACAATTAAAACGGCACTACTCTCCTTTGGCATGTCGGGCAAGGTTTTTCATGCACCCTTTCTACATTTACATCCTGGATTTGAATTGGCGGGCGCCTGGGAAAGGAGCACCAAAAAGATGGGAGCGTTTTATCCCGGCATCACCTCCTACCCTACCCTCGAATCGATACTGGAAGACCCTTCCATTGAACTGGTGGTCGTAAATACACCTACCTACACTCACTTCGATTATGCCCGCCAAAGTTTACTGGCCGGCAAACACCTGATTGTAGAGAAAGCATTTACCACCACGGTGAAGGAAGCCATCGAATTGAAGGAACTGGCCGAAAAGGTAAATAAAAAAATAAGTGTATACCATAATCGGCGTTGGGACAGTGATTTTAAAACCGTAAAAAAGGTAATCGACGCAGGCTGGCTGGGCGAACTGAAAGAAGCAGAAATTCATTTCGACCGGTTTAAACCGGAGTTAAGTCCCAAAGCCCATAAGGAAGTGCCGAGTGCCGGCGCCGGTTTATTGAAAGACCTGGGATCACATATCATTGATAGTGCCAATTGTTTATTTGGGTTTCCCAAAGCGGTGTTTGCAGATATCCGTATTACGAGGCCCGGATCAGCGGTGGATGACTGGTTCGACCTGCTGTTGTACCACGACCAGCTGAGGGTAAGAATTAAAGGAAGCCTTTATGTGCGGGAAATGTTACCCGGTTTTATCCTGCATGGCTCAAAAGGCAGCTTTCTTAAACATCGCACTGATATCCAGGAAACCGAACTTGCCGCAGGCAAACCGCCCCATTTGACCGATTGGGGCATAGAACCGGAGGCAGATTACGGACTGCTACACACCGAAACAAACGGGCAGATCAGGCGGGAAAAAATCACATCGCTGCCTGGCAATTACTACGATTATTATGAAGGTATTTACAAAGCTATTACCACCAACAGCAGGCTGCCGGTAACCGCGGAAGAAGGCATCAACGTGATGCGTATTATTGATGCTGCCATAAAAAGTTGTAAGGAACAAAGAGTGATTTCCTTATAAAAAAAGCACTTATCGCATGGAGGAATTAAAGAAAATCTTCCTTCTTAATGTTTAAACTTTAAAATTTTCCTACATTACAAATAAAAAATTATCGCAACAAAAAATTGGGTGATAGACCCAACCCATAGCGAGGTGCAATTCAAAATTAAACACCTGATGATTACCACCGTTACCGGTAGTTTCGACTTATTCAAGGCTTCGGTGCAAACGGAAGAAGAGGATTTTATGAAGGCCAGTGTTAGCTTCTCCGCACCGATCGATTCCATTACCACCGGCAATGAACAACGGGATACCCACCTGAAAAGTGCAGATTTTTTTGATGCAGCAAAGTTTCCTACACTAACTTTTGTGGCAACGGGTTTTGAAAATGTTGACAATGACGGATCTTGCGAAATGTAAGGCGACCTTACCATAAGAGATATCACCAAAAAAGTGAAGCTGGAGGTAGAATTCGGCGGTGTTGTTAAGGACCCCTATGGCAATATCAAGGCGGGTTTCAGCATCAACGGAAAAATTAACCGTAAAGACTTTGGATTAAACTGGAATGCGGTTACCGAAGCAGGTGGTATTGTGGTGAGTGATGAGGTGCGCCTGGTATGTGAAATCCAGTTGATTGAACAACAGCAAATTTTTATCAAGCCGTAAAAAAAGAAATTTTCCCGATTTCTTTTTTTTTATGGCGTTGAGTTCCGGCGCCCTGCGCTACTTCCCAGGCGATGT
>JBBQOJ010000468.1:0-3572 GCA_038330815.1 Chitinophagales bacterium
CCCCGCCTGGTTTATTGCAGACAAAGACAGGCCCGGTAAATTTTTTCGTTTGGAATTAAATAAATAAAATGGTACAAATAAGTAAGAAAATTGACAGTCTGCAAAGTGTGGAGTACAACCCGTTTGAAGGACCGGAAATTGATTATATTATTCCCTGTACTGAACCACAGGTGGAGATACTAACGGCCTGTATGCTGGGTGGTAATGATGCCAACCTTTCGTTCAACGAGTCGGTTTCGCTTGCTTTTACCGGTAATTTAAACGGGCAGGCAATGGAAACCGCTTTCCGCCAGCTCATTAACCGGCACGAATCACTCCGCGCAGCTTTCAGTTTAAAGCAAAAACAGGTGTGTGTGTTTAAATCGCTTACCATACAGCTGGAATTTAAAGATCTTTCGTTGGGCGATGAATACCAGCAGCAGCAGGCAACACAACAATACCTTCGTGGGGAGGCCCTGTACCCCTTCGACCTGGTGAAAGGGCCCTTGATAAAAGCCTGCCTTTTAAAATACAATGCGCAACAGCACACGCTGGTGCTAACAGCTCATCATATTGTGTGCGATGGCTGGTCGTTGGGCATCATCTTGCAGGATCTCAGTAAATTATATTCAGCCGCCAATGGCAGTAAGGAAATCCTACTGCCTACACCGGCGCTGTTTAGCGGGTATGCCCGCGAGCAGGCAGCCTTTTTACAAAGCGAAGATTACCGGGCAACGGAACAGTTTTGGCTGCAACAATACCAGGGTAAAATCCCTGAGCTTAACCTGCCCTCTGATTATGCGCGGCCCTTGGTGCGTACCTATAAAAGCGAACGCCTCGACTACCAGTTGGATACACAACTGGTTGCAGCTTTAAAAACAATTGGAACAAAGGCGGGTTGTAGCCTGGTAACTACGCTGATGGCGGGTTTTGAAGCCTTTTTATACCGCTTAACCGGGCAGGAAGACATCGTGATCGGGTTGCCTGCCGCCGGGCAATCGGCCACCGCAAATTATTACCTGGTGGGGCATTGTGCAAACCTGTTGCCATTGCGAAGCAATCCCACCGCGGAGATCAGGTTTACGGATTACCTTAAAAAAAGAAAACCGGCAATATTTGATGCCTATGAGCACCAGCAACTTACTTTTGGCAGCCTGCTGAAGAAGTTGAGAATTTCAAGGAATCCTTCGCGTATTCCCCTGGTACCGGTGGTATTCAATATCGATATGGGGATGGATGATAAAGTGGATTTCCATGGCCTCACCCATCGCCTGTCCAGTAATCCACGGGCCTACGAAAATTTTGAACTATTTCTAAATATCAGTGGATCTGAAAAGGGCATCACCCTCGAATGGTCGTACAATACCCAGTTATTTAAACGTGCCACCATCGACCGTATGATGAAGCAGCTGGAGCAATTGCTGGTGGCCATTAGTGCCAATCCGGCTATTAAACTGGGAAGTATACAGCTGGCGCACAATGAACTCAACGAAGTAAAATCAGGCCGAACTGTTGGTAAAGGAGTTACCTACCCGGGTAAGGCGGTCCATGAAATTATCAGTAAGATAGCCACTACCTATCCGGGAAAAAAGGCGCTGGTATTCCAGGACCAGGTATTTACCTACCGGCAACTGGAAACAGCTGCCAACCAACTGGCCCACTACCTGCTTAGCCAGGGCATTGGTACCGGGGATTTTGTTGCCATTGCTTTGGACCGATCGCCAGAGATGCTGGTCACCTTACTGGCGGTGATGAAGAGTGGCGCTGCTTATATCCCACTTGACCCGGAATACCCGGCCGACCGGATTGCCTTTATCCTGCAGGATGCCGGCACAAAAATGGTAATTACGACTGGTAATCATTTAGGCCAGTTCAGCCAACTGGCCGGGGTTGTTACTATTGAGCAGGCTTTAAAGGCATCCCGTTTTATGACTGATGATCGTCCCCAGGTGAAAGTTGCCGACAGTGATCTTGTATACGTGTTGTACACTTCCGGCTCAACAGGTAAACCAAAGGGTGTGATGATAGAACACCACAGCCTCGTGAACCTGCTGTTCAGTATGTTTGATTTTCCGGGCTTTTCCGAAAAAGATGTGCTGCTGGCAGTTACCACCATCGCCTTCGATATCGCGGGGCTGGAAATGTACCTGCCTTTGGTAGCCGGTGCCACTATGGTGATGGCGTCTAAAGCCGATGCCAGGGATGGCCATGCCTTGCTTCACCTCATTAAACAGCAAAAGGTATCCGTCATCCAGGCTACGCCTTCCACGTATAAGATGATGCTGGCAGCGCAGTGGGAGGAAAAGCTACTGCTAAAAATTCTTTGTTGCGGTGAGCCAATGCCCAAAGAACTGGCCAATCGGTTATTACCACGTTGTGCCTCCCTATGGAATATGTACGGACCCACAGAAACTACCATTTACTCCACCGGTAAACAGGTGTTGCCGGGCGATGAATTAATTACCATCGGCAAGCCGATTAATAATACCCAGGTATTTATAGTTAATGATGCCTTTACACCACTGCCCGAAGGCACGATTGGTGAAATTACCATTTGCGGTGACGGGCTTGCCCGTGGATACTTAAACCGCCCGGCACTCACCCATGAAAAATTTATACCGCACCCCTTTGAAGCGGGTGAAAAAATGTATCGTAGCGGCGATCTGGGCAAAATACTACCCGGAGGAGAAATTCTATGCCTTGGCCGAATTGATCACCAGGTTAAAATACGCGGTTACCGCATCGAAACGGGAGAGGTGGAAAATATGCTGGAATCCCTGGAGGGGATCAGTGAAGCCGCTGTATTGTGCAAAATCAGCCGGCAGGGAGATGCCCGGCTGGTCGCTTATATCGTACCGGAAAACGTACAAGGTATCGGTAATAACCTCCCCCTTGTTTCGAAGGAGTCCATCGAATTCTGGAGGGCCAAAGCAGCGCTTGCCCTTCCAGCTTATATGGTGCCTGCTTATTTTGAGGTAATCAATGCAATGCCATTAACACCCAATGGCAAAACTGACCGCAATGCCCTACCCGAGCCCGTTTTCCAACACCAGGAAAACAATATGGTAGAAAGAGAGGTCAGGGTGTTTAGTCCTACCGAAAACTTTGTGGCAAATATATGGAACGAATTACTGGACATTACCGCTATTGGCCCTGATGATAATTTCTTTCATATAGGTGGCCACTCCCTTATCGCTATCGAAGTGATGTCGCGTGTTGAAAAAGAGACCGGTAAAAGAATTCCGCCTTCTACCTTGTTTCAATTTCCCACTATTGCCGGGTTGGCAGCTGCGCTGGATGGTGATGCCGGCATAAATAAATGGAAATCGTTGGTTGCTATAAAACCCTCCGGCACAAAGGATCCTTTATACATTATTCACGGGGCTGGTTTAGATGTAATGGTATTTCACAATATCGCCCAGCATATGCACAAGGATCAACCTGTATACGGTATAAAGGCAAAGGGTAAAGATGGGGATGAAAAATCGTTGGATGTTATTGAAGAAATGGCCGCATTTTATATCTCGGAAATGCTGGAACAAAACCCGGAGGGGCCCTATGCCCTGGTAGGTTTTTCGGCAGGGTCGGTAATT
>JBBQOJ010000469.1:0-3557 GCA_038330815.1 Chitinophagales bacterium
TGAGATAGAAGTCCAATCCACCGGTAACCCTGTTGTCGAAAAATCCGAAATCCAATCCAATGTTAGAAGTGGCGGTTTGTTCCCAACGCAGGTTGGCGTTGTAGGCGATGGGCCGGTACATATTAAAAAAAGCATCTCCAAACTGGTACTGGGCGGTGTTGTTACTGATAGAATAATTAGCCAGGTAAGAGTAGTTGCCAATCCCATCCTGCTGGCCGGTGATACCGTAACCAATCCGTAATTTTAAATCAGATACGGTTTTATTGTTCTTAAGAAAATTTTCGTCTTTAATTCTCCAGGCAAAGGCTTCTGAATGGTAGGTTAGCCACCTGTTGTCGGGGTTCAGGCGGGAAGAACCATCCGTTCTTACATTAACGGTAAGGATATATTTTTGGTTGAAAGTATAATTCAACCGGCCATATACTGACATCAACCTGTTTTGTGGCTTATCAGTTGCAAATGGCGGTTTGGAATTAATCCGCATTGAACCGTCCGCAAAATAATCAGCATAGCTAAAATTGTTATAGGCATTGTCATAAAAGCCGTATCCTGCTGTCAGGTCAATCCTGCTTTTTGCTGCCCGAAGGTCCTTGGCATAATTCAGGTAAAATTCTACCTGCTGATTTTTAATTTTCTGTAGATAATTATTATTAATACCTCCCTTACGAACATTGAGAGTGTCTACGTCGCGTTGGTAAGCCGACTTTACGCTGTCGTTTACAAAAATGGTTCCTTTACCCGTAGCTAGGTCGTAACCATAATTAAAATTGGCCCTTAATTCAGGTAAAAAATGGAATTTATAATCTAACTGGATATTTCCAACGCTCCGGTTTACACTGCTTCGGTCATCTCTTTCCAGTAGCAGGCTAACAGGGTTGCTGGGCGCAAGACCTTTTAACCCGGTGGTAGCAGAGGGGTCTAACCATTCAAAATAACCGCCATACCTGTTATTGCCTGATCTAACCGGTTGCGTAGGATCAAAATTTACGGCCGCCCCGATGGCGCCTTCATTGGCGAAGCGGCTTTTACTATTGGAAGCTTTGATATTAATATCCACTTTAAGGTGGTTATCCATAAAAGTTGGACTAAGATTAATACCGGTAGATACCCGTTGCAGGTTACCAGTGCGCAACACCCCATCCTGGTTAAAATAACCCAACGAAATGCGATAGGGCATTCTAAAACTACCAGTGAGGCCGCCACTGATACTTAAATTGTTATCGGTACCTATTGCCGTTTGATACACTTCATCCTGCCAGTTGGTGTTGGCTGTTCCCATGAGGGCAGCCTGTGCAGGTGTTCCGTTGGCGTTTACGTATGCCCGGAATTCCTCGGCGGACAATACATCAATTCTCTTTGATACGTTACCAACAGATAACTGCGTATTAAAATTAAAAGTTGCCTTTCCCGACCTGCCCTTTTTGGTGGTAATCAGGATAACTCCATTGGAAGCCCTGGATCCATAAATGGCGGCTGCTGATGCATCCTTTAATATGGTAAAGGTTTCAATGTCATTTGGATTGATAAGGGCCAGCGGATTGGCTGCACCTGCAATTCCACCACCGCTCAACTGCACACCATCAATAATAATAAGTGGATCGTTACTTGCACTTAGGGAAGAACCACCTCTGATACGAATAGTACTTCCTGCACCCGGTGCACCTCCATTAGAAGTGATACTTACACCCGCTACTTTTCCCATGATCAGCTGCTCGGGTGTTGTAATAGCTCCTTTTACAAAGTCTTTGGAGGAGATGGCTGTCATAGAACCCGTAAGGTCTTTCTTCCTTGCGGTACCATATCCTACTACCACCACTTCGTTCAATTGCTGGCTGGAGGAAACAAGGCTGATATCCACGGTAACACCACTGATGGCCGCTTCACGATTAGCATAGCCTACCGACGAAAATACCAGTATGGCAGTGCTGCCGGCGGTAATTCTAAAACTGCCGGCTTCATTTGTTTGGGTAGAGTTAGCAGTTCCTTTAACCGTTACCGTTACACCTTGAATTGGTGCACCATCTTTTGAATCGGTGACTTTTCCGGAGACTACATTTTGCGCCATCGCTGCCACAGATAGCAGCAGGAACGCAATCGTTTGCATAAGACCTTTGCAAAGCATTTGCATGTTCTTTTTCATCTGAATTAATTTTCTTTTTAAATGGCCGGGAAATAAATTAAAAATGCAGGGAGTGAGGAGCAGGTGGTGATTTCACCATAGCCAATTTCATAAGCAGCATTTTCGTTATTTCATATAGCAACCATTATCGTTTTGTAAAATAAAGGTTTTCAATTGTGTATTTTTTACACAATTGATTGTGTAATAATTACACAATATAGGACGTTTTTTTTAAAAGCAATAATAATGTTAAACTTTTTTAAGGGATTATTTAAGATCATTCGCCAGGCCGATCTATACCAGTAATACCTTGTAAAAGACATCAGTCTGAAGTGCTACGCTGCACTGGCAGATGAATAAATAACAGCGGATGAGTTAAAAGTCAATTCCTACCCATTTCTTTTTTTTCTTCTCGTATTTTTCATAATTGAACTTGTATAATTTACCAGGTCGATGGGGTACATCCTGTTCTATTTCGTTGAGGTCGACCAAAAAATCCATGGAAAAAAACTTTTTTCTGAAATTGCGGCGGTCCATTTTTATATCCAGTATTGCTTCATACAGATTTTGCAGATCGCGGAGAGAGAATTTCTTGGGCAGCAAATTAAAGCCAAGCGGATGTTCCTGTACCCTTTTCTGCAGTTGTTGCAAACAACTATCAAATATTTGCTGGTGGTCAAAAGCAAGGTCGGTCACATTCTTGATATCGTGCCAGTGAAGTTCGTTGTCGAGTATGTTCAATTTATGGTGCTGCACATTGATGAGGGAACAGTAAGCAACGGTAACTACCCTGCCGGCAGGGTGGCGGTTTACTGTGCCAAAAGTACTCACCTGTTCAAGGTACACATCGCTAAGCCCGGTTCGTTGTTTTAATACACGGTAGGCGGCTGCATCCAGGTCTTCATTGGGAAACACCAAATCACCTAACAGTGACCATTTTCCCGCAAATTTTTTCAAATCACTTCGTATAAGCAACACTTTTAATTTCGCCTCGTCAAAACCAAATATGACACAGTCAATCGAGAGCGCAATCTTATTGATGTTTTCAACTTCCGATTGAATTACCTGCAATGATTTAACAGGTTTGGAAGGCCTGGCTTTTTCTTCTATAATCATAAAGCAATCAATTTTATTGAGTGGTTAAATTAAGCGGAATTTGCAATTTTTTTCCTGCTACCACGGTAAAAGAGCCACCAGGGCCAATGTGCTGCGGTATATTTAAAATACATTCCCCACCGGACCGGGGATTTACCAAAATAGTAGCACCGGCTGGTAAAGGGGAGGGGGGTACCCGGTTGTAAGTCCAGTTGGATGGCTCCGACCAATTGCCATTTCCTATAAATGAATAGGTAGATGCCGGCTCGTAAATATAAACATGGTATTCGCCCGGTTGAAGGGTGATAGATTGTGTGATAGTACCAATAGTAAACACAGTTCC
>JBBQOJ010000470.1:0-3556 GCA_038330815.1 Chitinophagales bacterium
TAAAAGCATTTACCTTCCAGCGATGTTTTAGTTTGTCAAACATTAGGCAAATGTGTGCTAAAAAATTGTGATTTAATTAATGAAATTTAAAAAACGCACCTGCCTTATTCTGTTTACAAATTCATGACAATTGCCCTACGAACAATGTAACAATCCGCTGTAAATCAAGGCTGGCATAGGAAAATTTTTTTTCTAATTGTTAGTATTATGTCAATATCCTGCCTTATTTTTGCACCCGTAGAAGGATATTTTTCCACCCCAGACACCCGTTTTCAACTGTATGAGTCCCAATAGAAAAATCTTTAGCAACGTATTTGCCAGTTTTGTGTTTATAGCATTGGTTTCGTTTTCGGGTAATAGTTATGCTCAAGACGGTGAGGCATTGTTCAAAGCCAACTGTGCCAATTGTCATAAACCATTGGAAGATTATACCGGTCCGATGCTGCAAGGTGCAAGGAAAAGAGCCCCTAGCCCGGAGTGGGCTGTTAAATGGGTGAATAATGTGAACACCATGCTGGAAACAGATCCTTATGCCAAAAGCCTCCTGGCTAAGTACGGCTCCAGGATGACCCAGTTTAATTTAAAGGACGAAGAAATTGTTGCCATCCTCGATTACGCGGATGCCTACACTGCACCGGCACCTGTTGTAGCTACCGCCAACGGGGCTACCGAAACTGCCGATGATAATTCATTGTTATTTGGAATTCTTACACTGATACTTGCGGTAATTGCCTTGATATTGGTACAGGTTAATAGTAGCCTTCGCAAACTTTCTGATGAAAAAGAAGGTGTCTTGCGCACGGAGCCGGTTCCTTTTTACCGCAATAAAAGTTATTTGATGATCGGCATCCTCGCCCTCTTTTGTTTTGGTGGTTATATGACCATCAATGCTGCCATGGGACTGGGAAGGATGAATGGTTACCAACCTGAACAGCCTATTTACTATTCTCATAAAGTTCATGCCGGCACCAACCAAATCAGTTGCCTGTATTGCCATGGTGGAGCACAGGATAGTAAGCATGCCAATGTGCCTTCAGTAAATACCTGTATGAACTGTCATATGGCTATCAAAGAGTATAAAGGCGATCCTATCTACAAGGAAAATGGCGTACAGGTGAATGGCACGGCGGAAATCCAGAAATTATATGAGTACGCAGGTTGGAACCCCGACTTGAAAAAATACGACAAACCAGGTAAACCTATTGAATGGGTTAAAATACATAATCTCCCCGATCATGTTTATTTTAACCACAGTCAGCACGTGAAAGTTGGAAAGCAGAATTGTCAAACCTGCCACGGTAATATCCAGGAAATGCCCGAGGTGTACCAGTTTAGTGATTTAAGCATGGGCTGGTGTATCAATTGCCACAGGGAAAGCAAGGTAGATTTCTACGATAAAGCAACCGGTGAAGGCAATAAATTCTACAGCATTTACGAGAAATTTCACAACGATATCAAAGCTGGCAAAATGGATAGTGTAACCGTTGAAAAAATTGGCGGTACAGAATGTCAAAAATGTCACTATTAAAATCAATGGCAAATTAGCCATTGCGTTAATTGGTTTTCAACCATCGAAGGTTTCGGTTCATTCATTAGCAAACATCAATAGCTAATAACTACATTACCTATCAGCACATTATAGTATATTATGGAAAAAAAATACTGGCAAAGTTTTGGCGAATTAAATCAATCGGAGGCCTTTCTGCAAACGTCGGAGAAAGAATTTAAAGAGGAGTTGCTACCACTGGAAGACCTTGATGACAAGGGACTGCTGGATGCCAAAACTCCCCGCAGGGATTTTCTAAAATACCTTGGTTTTAGTACTGCCGCGGCCACACTCGCTGCCAGTTGCGAAATGCCGGTACGGAACGTAGTACCTTATTTACAAAAGCCAGATAACCTGGTGCCTGGTATTTCCAAATATTATGCTTCCACCTGTATCAATGAAGGAGATGTTACCTCAGTGCTGGTAAAACAAAGAGATGGCAGGCCGATTAAAATTGAAGGGAACACCCAATCCACTATTACCAATGGCGGTACAAGTGCACAGGTACAGGCTGCTGTTTTGGATTTATATGATAATACCCGCCTACGTTACCCAATGCAAAAGGCAGGAGCCGATTTTAAAGAAGTAACCACCTTTGAAGCCTTTGATAAAATAATTGCCGGCGCAATGGCCTCCGTAGCTGGCAAGCCTGTAGTATTACTTACTTCTACTATCAACGCTCCCTCCTCATTGCAGGTAATCAGCGAGTTTCTTGCAAAAACACCCGGTAGCCGGCACGTACAATACGATGCAGTTAGCTACAGCGGTATGTTGCTGGCCAATGAGGCTTGCTATGGAAAAAAGGCGCTTCCCTCTTATCATTTTGAAAATGCTAACGTAATAGTAAGCCTGGGTGCCGACTTTTTAGGTACCTGGTTAAGTCCGGTTGAATTTGCTGCACAGTATGCAACAAAAAGAAGGATCAATAGTGCGCAGCCTACCATGAGCCGGCATATTCATTTTGAAAGTGCACTCAGCTTAACAGGAAGTAATGCCGATGACAGGTTCGTTCACCGCCCATCTGAAAAGGCTGCGGTGGCCCTGGCTATTTTGGCAAAGTTAGGAGGCGCTGTAACAGCACCTGCCATTGCTGATGCCAATGTAAATAAGGGAATCGACCTGGCGGTGGCAGCCCTAAAATCCAATACAGGCGCAGGTTTGGTGGTTTGCGGTAGCAATGATGTTAATTTACAGGTAGTGGTAAATGCGATTAATGAAGCAATTGGTGCCAACGGCAAAACCATCAATTGGGCCATCACCTCCAATTACCGCGCTGGTATTGATACCGAAATGGTAAGGTTAGTGGAAGAAATGAACGCCGGTGCCATCGGTGCTTTATTGGTACATGCAACCAACCCTGTTTACAGCTATTATGATAGCAAAAAAATGGTTAGCGGTTTGGCCAAAGTGCCTGTAACGGTATCCTTCAATGCCACCATGAATGAAACTGCTGAGCTGTGTAAATATAGTATCCCTTCTCACCACTGGCTGGAAAGCTGGGGCGATGCAGAACCTAAAACCGGTTATTTTAGCCTTGTACAGCCCTCTATCAACCCTCTTTTTAAAACCAGGGCTTTCGAAACTACTTTACTAAAACTGGCTGGCAATACACAGGATTATCCTGCTTATTTTAAAACTTTCTGGGAAACCAAACTTGGAACACCGGATGCATATAATACAGCGCTTCAAATTGGGGTGATAGAACCAGAGGTGATGCCGGTTGGTGCAGGTGCTTTTAACGGCGCTTCCCTGGCTGCCGCCGCAGCAAAAGTAACTGCTGCCAAAACTGGATATGAATTGGTGATCTATCAGAAAGTATCTATTGGAAGTGGAAGCCAGGCGAATAATCCCTGGTTGCAGGAATTACCGGATCCGGTATCGAAAGTAACCTGGGATAACTATGCGATGGTAAGCCCTGCATTTGCCAAGGCTATTGTAGGAATTGACGTGGTAGGCAACCAGCGCGATGGCGATGGTTACGAAGTGCAACCCGAGAAACCTACCATTAAC
>JBBQOJ010000471.1:0-3549 GCA_038330815.1 Chitinophagales bacterium
ACTTAATCGTGGGCCGATATTTTTGCAGAGCAACCTTAAATTATCATACGCCTTCCCATTGATGAGTATGTCATTGGCGATCTTTCTTATAGTGGCTGAATCGCCCTGTTGTGCAGCCGCTTCAAAAAATCCAACACAGGCGATTAAAAGGGGTAACAATTTTAGGATCATGGTTATCATTAAGTTAACAAACATACCGATTTAAACGTAATACACAAATGGATGAGGCGGTGAATAATTAATCGGTAAATTGCATCCACTTTTAAGTAATAGTTCCTTTATAAATATAGATTATGAATATTGCGATTGTATGTTATCCTACGTTTGGTGGTAGTGGGGTGTTGGCGACAGAGTTAGGAAAGGCGTTGGCAGATAAGGGCCATAGCATACATTTCATCACTTATCAACAACCGGTGCGACTCAGCGGGTTTCATGCAAATATCTATTATCATGAAGTTAGGGTGCCTACCTATCCATTGTTTGATTACCCACCCTATGAAACTGCGCTGGCCAGTACCATGGTGGACGTAATTACCAATCATAATATCCAGTTACTGCATGTGCACTACGCTATACCGCATGCGGCAGCGGCTTACATGGCGAAACAGATTTTAGCAAAGGAGGGTAAGCACATTCCAGTGATCACCACCCTGCACGGCACCGATATTACCCTGGTGGGCAGGGATAAAACATACCGCCCCGTGGTTACCTTTTCCATGACCGAAAGCGATATATTAACTGCGGTGTCTGATAACCTGAAAGAAGAAACCTATAAAAACTTTGACATTGCAAAAGATATCGAGGTAATCTACAATTTTGTGGATGTAAAAAGATTCAATAAAAAACCCGTGGATGCCTTTAAAAAACTAATTGCACCCAATGGTGAAAAAATTATTGTACATGCCAGTAACTTCAGAAAGGTAAAAAGAGTAGATGATGTGGTGAAAGCGTTTTTACTAATTAATGAAAAGTTGCCCAGTAAATTATTACTGTTGGGAGATGGCCCTGAAAGAACCCCCATTGAGGCATCGGCAAGAAATTGCAGTGCCTATGATTCCATTAAATTTTTAGGTAAGCAAGAGCAGATGGAAGACATACTTCCCATTGCAGATTTGTTTTTATTAACCAGTGAATATGAAAGTTTTGGCCTGGCTGCATTGGAAGCAATGGCAGCGGAGGTACCGGTAATTTCTACCAATGCAGGAGGCTTACCCGAAATCATCCTTAACGGCCAATGCGGTTATATGAGTGATATCGGCGACGTGGAAGACATGAGCAGGAATGCATTACTTATTTTAACAGACCCGGCCATCCATCAAAAATTTCGTGCAAATGCATTGGCACAGGCAAAGCGTTTCGATATTGAAAACATTGTACCGCAATACGAAAAATTATACCAACGCCTTATTAAAAGCTAACGTCGACGTAACCAGGTTTCAGGGTTGAGGTTACTTTTTTCATTGCTGATAATCAGGTCGATGGAACCAACCCCCTCGTCGCTGGCAGCTACCCGTCCGAGGGTTTGTCCGGTTTGAATACGTTGGCCCCGGGAAACACTTACGCCTGATAAATTACTGTAAGTAGTAAAGTGTCCTCCATGTTGAAGTACCACTACCTGCATATTGTCGATATTGGTAACTGAAGACACTTCTCCATCAAACAATGCTTTCACCGGGCTTCCTATATCGCTACCAATGGTGATACCCGGATTATCTACAATCACACCTATCTCATGCTTTTGCGGGCCAAACCGCATGATCATATAACCTTTTTCAACCGGCCAGGGCAAGGCACCACGGTTGCTGATAAAACTGGCGTTTAGTTTAACGTCTGCATCCGTTCCCAACAAAACGCTTTCTGGTTTAGCAGGCTCACGAATACTTTTAGCAGGGGCGGCAGTGGAGGGTTTGGTGGGCACAGTGGACGTTCCTTTATTGTCAGCAATATCCCTTTTTGCTTCGGCGTCTCTTTGCTCCTTTGCCGCTTTCGCCTTGGCCAGTGCCTCTTTACGGGCCATATCCTGCGCCCTTTTAATTGCAGCAGCAATGGCATTACTCACCTTTTGCATCTGCTTTTTCTTTCCCGAAATCTGTTCATTCAACTCCTTACCCTGTGCTTTAATTTTTGTGAGCAACTGGTTTTTTTCCTGTTGTTGTAATTCAAGTTGGGTAAGCTCCTTACTTTGGGTTTGCAACACGGTGCTTTTTTTCTTTTTGTTGCCACTTAGTTCACTGATTCGTTCCTTTAGTAACTCCTGGGTACGTAATATATTCTCACCCTGCATCTCGCGGTAGTTACGATAACTTTTGAGGTAGGTAATCCTTTTGATGGCATCATTAAAATTGGCGGAGGAAAATATAAAATTCAGGAAATCTGAATTGCTTCGGTTTTTGTAAGCATACACCATACTCTTGGCGTATTCTTGTTTTAAAGTGTCTAACAACACCTGTAGTTTATTTACATCCTTTTGTGATTTATAGATGGAGTTATCGAGTAAGTTGATGTCTTTACTGATATTTTCAATTACACTACCCTGCAGGTTTAATTTTCTGTTGATCAATGCCAGCTGGCTCAGGCTTTCACGCGTAGTTTTCTTATTCTTATCCAACAATTGCTGGGTTTGCTCAATTTCTCTTTTCAACTGCTGCCGCTGTTTTTCCAGGTCTTGCTGAGCAGGCGCCTGTGCATACGCCGAAACGCCGCAGGTAACTACTAACAGTAATGCAAATACGATTTTAACCATGTGGTAATTTGATTATAAAGGAGAAACAAAAATACACCTCCATGTTGAATAAACAGGCCGTTTAAAAGCAGCCCGGGTGTAAAGAACTGTTAACCCTTATCAGTCTTACAAACCCTAAATTAACCAGGTGTACGCTCCTTAAATTTGTCGTTTCACAAATAACGCCTACCTGCGCTTAAAATTGGCGGGAATCGAAAATGCGATCGATAATTCTTTGTTAAACTCGTACTGTTTATAATTAAGGCGGATGTCCAGTTTATTTTTTTCTGATACGGTGATCTCCCGGTAGGTAGAAAAAGGTACCCCATTGTTATTTTCATATTCGCCATAGGTGATATCGGCGGTTCTGTTGCGTGACATATCCACATCATCCAGTTTACTGTGTGTGATGAGTCGGTCATCTTTATTAAGCGTAAGCAGGTGTTTGAAATATTTTCCGAGGGTGGCCATTAATATCTTTGATTCTGTTTCTTTGTAAGAAATCAGGCTGTCTTCCAGGAACACCGGGTTGCCTACAAATAAGTTTTGCAGGGTAGTTAAATTAAAGGGTATCTGCGTTACTTCCTGTAAATAATCCATTGAACGCAACTTGACCTCCTTATTTATTTTATCCAGCACAAACACACTGTCTTTGTTAATTAAAACCCTAAATGCCTCAATATTAAATACCGTAGCATACCCCGATATCCAGATCATGCTATCTTTTAGTATGCGAACATAAGCAGTAATATTAGGTTGCTTGCCCTTTGCATCTTCATATTCTACTTTAATTTTGGCAGAAAATGTTTTGAAGGTTATTTGTTTAG
>JBBQOJ010000472.1:0-3549 GCA_038330815.1 Chitinophagales bacterium
CTTTTAACCTGGTATTAATAATTTGCACCTTTGCCATTGGCGGAAGTTTGTGTGGACTTGCCGGAAGAAGACTGATGTTACTGACTGGGTTGGAAAAAGGATTTTGGTGGGTACTCCTGTATATAATACTGGTTACCTTGCTTTGGCCCTTTTGTGTGTTACTGGTTAGTATTCCTTTTGGCCAATGGAAATTTTTTACCACCTACCTCTCAAAAATCTGGTTTCGTATGTCCGGGAAAAAAAATAGCGTTCCTATTGCGGTGTTTGCCAGCGGCGCCGGCAGCAATGCCCTGCAAATTATCGGGGAAGCCGAAAAATCCACTGCGGGTGGAAACGCAGGTTTTCGCGTTGCCCTGGTAGTTTGCAATAAACCGGGGGCGGGTGTTTTGTCGATTGCAGAAAAATATGGTATTGAAACATTGCTGATTGAAAAAGAACCATTTTTCAGGGGCGATCATTACCTGCCTGCTTTGCAGCAGCGGGGAATCGCCTTTATTGTGCTGGCGGGCTTTTTATGGAAGGTGCCGGCGGAACTCATCCGGGCCTATCCCAATAAAATTATTAATATTCACCCTGCCTTGCTGCCCGCCTACGGTGGAAAAGGTATGTATGGTGATAAGGTGCACGAGGCTGTGATTGCCGCGGGGGAAAAAGAAAGTGGCATTTCCATACACTATGTAGATGATTTGTATGATCATGGTGATATCATTTTCCAGGCAAAATGCGCTATCGGGGACGACGATACGCCTGGTACGCTGGCAAAAAAAATTCATCAACTCGAACACGAGCATTATCCCGCAGAGATTACCCGGTTACTAAAAATTGCAAAATAGCCGTTAATTCGCACCGGCGTTTTATAATAAAACAAATGTTAGCGTAATATTGTAACCATCAAAATAAATTGCCTGTATCCATATTTAAAAATATTTGTTGCCCTATTTTCCCTGGTGGCCGGTACGGGAAGTAGCCTTGCACAATTAACGATTGCGGGCACCGTATACGATTCTACCAGGGTCATCCCTGTGCAGGGAGTTGTAGTTAAAAGTAGCAACGGGGCCGAAAATATTACTGATTCCGCCGGGCGATATACTATTCTTACCACTATCAATGACTCGCTCACCTTTATTTACCAAAATAAACCCACCGCCCGTTTCGCCGTTAAACAGGTAACCAATCTGGGTAGTTTTGACATTGCCCTGCACATCCGGTTAACTGAAAAATTTAAAACCCTGAAGGAAGTAAGGGTGTACGCAAAAAACTTCCGGCAGGATTCCATTGAAAACAGGCAGTACTATAACAAAATATTCAACTATGACAAACCCGGCATCTCTTCTTCTATCAACCCGGGTTCGGGCACCGTGGGTATGGACCTTGGTGAGTTTATCAATATTTTTAGATTCAGGCGAAACAAGCAGTTGAAAAGAATGCAGGACCGGTTGCTGGAACAGGAACAGGAAAGTTATATAAAGTACCGTTTTAATAAAACAGCTGTACGAAGAATCACGAACCTGGAAGGCAGTGCGCTGGATGAATTTATGTTGTTGTACAAACCAAGTTTCGAATTTACCCAATATGCTACCACCGTTGAGTTTTACCAATACATTTTAACGGCCTCCTACCAGTTTAAAAAGGAACAGTTGATTAAGAAAAATAAATCCGGTCAACCCTAAAATCTTTTTTATAAATTCGGTGCTCATTGGCCTGGGGTAGCTGCAGCTTACATTTAAAAGCTACTACGGCTTTTTCAACATTACCACACTGATTTATGGAACAAACTAATTTAGGCGTCGGCACCAGGTTGCAGCATACCCAATTTGGGCCGGGCGTTATCTGTGGCGTTCGGTATGCCACCTACCTCATCTCTTTTATCCACCATGGTATTAAGGAAATTGAAAAAAACGACTTTCACCTGGATGAAATCATCCCGGAGAATGTTACCGTGGAGGTAGAAACCGCCTCCGCTACCGAGGCCTCCCTGCTAAAAATATTGCGTTTATGGTGCGACGTTACCGAAATGGTTCCGCTGGGCGACCGCTGGAAAGGAGGTACCCTGCTGTTACAACCGGCGGATAAATCGCAAAAACCCAAGGAAATCCCGGTGGATGTTTTCTTTCACAAAATTGTGATGTTAAGAGACCGGTTGAGGGTGTTGGAACAACAACTCAACAGCCATAAAGTACTTACGGATGCGGATAAGGTAAACCTGCAGCAATACATCACCCGCGTGTATGGCTCCCTTACCACCTTCAACGTGTTGTTTAAGGATAAGGAACATTGGTTTGTGGGCGATAAAGGAGCAGGGGAATAGCTCCACTTATTTTACGTCTTCACTTCCTGCCAGGAGCATCCTGCTTTATCTTACCTGTTCTTTTTACCATCAATCAATACCCAGGTAACCGTTGGCAGTACCCGGCTTATTACCAAAACCAATTGTATGTTTCAATTAGCTAATCGTCAAAAAAGTAAATGGGTAGGTTGGATAAGGCCGACTATATTGTTAACTGGTATGGTTATGTTTTATGCATTGCTGCCAGCCGGCTGTAAAAACAATGTCAATACGCCCGCCCCGGTAGCTTACGGCAATAATGAAAACGCTGGAAAATTTGCTGATATAAATGGTGCAAAGATTTACTACGAAATTTATGGGGAGGGTGAACCACTGGTAATATTGCATGGCAATGGTGCTTCCATTAGTGCTGGCCGCGAACAGATTGCCTTTTTCTCCCACCGTTTTAAAGTGATTGCCGTTGACAGCCGTGGACAGGGAAAATCTTCTGATAACAGCGATAGCCTTACCTACGAAGCAATGGCAGCTGACCTCAATGCCCTGCTCAACGAATTAAAAGTGGATTCCGCCTACCTCATCGGCCATAGCGATGGTGGCATCACCGGCCTGGTTACCGCCTTGCGCTACCCTGCCAAAATAAAAATGCTGGCCGCGATGGCGCCCAATACCAGGCCCGACAGCGCAGTGCTTTATCCGGCGGTGGAAGCAGACGCCCTGGCCAAACTGGCTTTGTACGAAGACTCCGTAAAAAATGGCCAATCAAAAGTAACCCCTGCTTTAAAACTGCTTCGGCTGATGCAATACCATCCCCATATTCCTGCCACCGACCTGGCCAACATCAAGGCACCCGTTTTACTTTTGAGCGGCGACCGCGATGTTATCAGGTTATCGCATATCGTTGAAATATTCAGTGCCTTACCGGCGGCACAGTTATGTGTGTTGCCCGGCAGTACCCACCAGGCGCCACGGAAAAATGCAGCGGTTTACAATGAAACCATTCACCATTTTTTTAACCGGCCGTTCCAAATGCCCAACTCATTTTAACCACTGACTGCGTTTACCTGTTACCACCAAAATGAAATATACAAAGAGATGACAGGTAATTTTTAAACGGCAACACCAAATGCTTCGCTATAAAATCAAGCTATGAAAAAAATATGTTGGATGCTGTTTTTCCCGATGCAGTTGATAGCGCCGGAGGTTAACAACGGTGAAATACAGCGCTGGGAACAGCAGTCGAAACAGGTAACGATTATCCGCGA
>JBBQOJ010000473.1:0-3547 GCA_038330815.1 Chitinophagales bacterium
ACAGCAGATGCCGAATCGACAGCACCGAGACTGCCAATGTCTTGGCCCGCGCCATTGCGCCAAACTGCATGCCCGCCCCCGCTTGCTAATTTTGCAAGGCCGGGATAAGCAGCTGCAATTTTCTTTAAGATGGTGGTGATACCCGCATGGTCGTTGTACCGGTTCCAGCTAACAGGCACCTTTGGATTAACGGGTGTACCTGCCGCTTTGTAAATTTGTTCGCTGGTTTGTGCCACCAACCCGCCACCGCCAATTATCACCAGGGCGCTTGTCAATAAATATTTTAGGGCTGATTTCATGCTGCTAGTTTTTACAGTAAATTTTTTACTAAAGGTTTATTTCAATTTTCCCGGTGCCGGTAGTAGGACTTCCCGCTTCAATGCTTACACTGCCCGTGCCTTTTATCAGCCAGCTTAGTTCCTTGTTACCATACCCTTCCATTGAATTGAGCAATTGGATTTTTTTGCCACTCACCAACACCTGGTTACCTGTTAATGCCAGCTTTACGTTAATGCGTTTTACCCAATTAGTGCGTTCGCCCAGTTTTGAATGGGAGGGCAACGCTCCCTTGTTGATAACGGTAACGGTTATCCGGGAAATACTACCGCCCAGTTTCTCTGTTTTTACATTAATGATGTCAAGTTCCGGCTGCAGGCCGGCCAGTTTCACCAGGAAGCCAAGGTGTTTATTTACCAGTTCACCGGTGATGGCATAGGGTGGGTTAAGTAATACAAAGGGTGGAAGCCCTCCTACTTCCACCAACTGTCCGGGAAAATCAGGATGGGCTATGTTTTGCCAGGGAGTAAAGTCATCTGTAATTTCTTGTTTCGCAGCCCAGCGGAGGTAATTAGCAACAGGGTCGTCTACCACTATTGGTTTTACTTTTTTGGAAGAATCGGCAATGGGCCGCGCGGTGGAATCAGCCGTCTTTTTTTTAGCGGAGTCGGCACCAGCTTTTGGCACATACCAACCCGGTGTACTAAAACTGAAGCGGCCATAATGATAATAGGCCCAGGACAACAGGTCGCCACCTGCAGCGGTTGCTTTGGGCGCGTCCTTCATCTGTGTTTGCTTGTTATATAAATCGGACACCATGTTATTCACTTTAACATCCTGCTCCAGCCAACCGGTGATGATACGGGTGGTTGTATTTCCGGCGTTAAAGGTATACGGTACAGACAGGTTATTGTTGGAAGAAAAACTCACCACTGCATAAACGTTGAATAAAAGGAATAGTTGGTCTGCCAGGGCCCTGCTCTCCCTTTCAGATACTGCAAACTCCCCCGAACCGGGGGTAAAAGAAGGATGCCTGAATGAAAAATTCCTGTTAAACCAAACGCCGCCTTCACCATCTTCGTTGAAACTCCCATCCTTATCATTGTCGATACCCTCCGGCATTACCAGCCATTCGCCTTTTTCCCCCTTGGTAATATCCGCCTTTACCATGCTGCGCGGCGCTTCGGGATTAACGATGTAATCGCCAACCGGTGAAGCAATGCGCATCAGGGTAATCATACCGTTTTTATCAAGGTCATCAAAGCCGTCCTCATTGAGCCGGCCATCCCGGTCGTCATCTGTATCCTCACTATTGCCCTGTCGTTCGTAACGAAGGGTAGCAAAATACTGCTCCATCGCATCCGGGCTCATATTGGGAAATATATAAAAATTAGTTTTAGCCAATACTATTTTGATACTATCAGTAGCGGCACCCTGCAACAACTTTTCAGCAAAACCAATGGCCAGTTCTGTCCCCAACAGGTGATTGCCTTCTACGCCCCCCACTACCGCAAGGCCTGGCTTCAATTCGGTGTTACCGGTACCGATGGTCATCATCCAGATATCCTTGCCACCGGTTGTTTTGGCAATTGATTTTAATTGCACTAGTTGGGGATAGTTCTTTTTTAGATTGGCCAACCGGGCAGACTGCCCGCTATAGTTACTATACCCGGTTTGAGCTGCTACCGCAAGTGTAAAGAGGTAGCAAACGGTAAGGATCGCAGTTATTTGTTTTATCATTCCGAAAAGTTTGGATGATAAATATAGGAAAACTAATAGTGCCACCCCCTCCCCTCACCATTGCAAATAAAAATTTCCTGTTACAGGGCTCTCTCCGTTTTCAGAAAAGCGCCGGACCGGGAAATCAACCGGCGTCTATCCACCCGCTATCCTTTCACCATTGCCGTGTGCGGATAACCCTGCAAGGGAGCCATCGACATGGTTGCAAATATTGCCGGGCAATTCGATAGCCCAAGGACACGGGGAAAATAATTGCGCAACTATGCAACTAACCTTTCCTTTATTTGGTCTGTTGATAGTGATGAAAAAAATAATTGCAGTACTACTCTGTATCCACCTGGCAATTCCTGTCTGCGAGGCGCAACTATATCTTGCACCCGTTGCCGGATACCAGGTGGATATTAATAACAATGGCCGTTTTAAACAAATCAGCACCGCCCTGCAACTGAATTTAAAAAAAAGCAACTATTATGAATTGATAGTGCTGGTTCAAAAAACATGGCCGGTTGCTGCGGGCTTTAGTGACACTGCCTTTAGCCAAAACCCTTCCCTGGCCCTGTTTACCGCTGCAGCTAAAACCATCCGCCCTGCGTCGTTTTCCATCGCCGTGGGGCACAAAGTGGCAATCCTGGGCGCCAATACCAATAAAATAGTATCACTACTTATGTTTTCGGGATTTACTTTTCAGAAAATGGAAGTAGCCTACCAGTTTGATAAAGCAAACTACACAGTACTCAATCCCGACAAAACATTGTACGTGGATGGACTGTATTTAAGCTGGGGAATAGAATATATGCGGGTGATAAATAACGGTCGGTTATTTTTTCAACTAGTGGCTGCCACACCGCCTATCAGGAAGAAAATTAATTACCCGGCTTCTTTTAATTTTTTAGCGCCTTTATCTTTTAATGCAGGATATGCTTTTCAAATTAAATCAAAATAAACATTTGATAACTAGTGTTGGCAGGAAGGATAAGCAGGCGGGACGGAAGCATCATTAATACACAGGCCTGTAACTGTAAGGCATCTAAAATTGAATAAATAATTTACCCATGTTAATGCAGCCCTCCAATTTCACCTTACCGCAGCAGTTGTTTCGTATTCATAATTGGGCAGTACTATTGTTGTTGAACATAGTGGCTATCGGTTGCCGGATAGATTCCACCAATTATTACGCAGATGGAACGGATACCGGGCTGGCCATTTTTTCCAACACCGGTAACAACGTGATGTCCTGTTATATTGATGGGAAACCCTGGAGAACTTTTTCCAGGACGTTTACGGGTTTTAGTCCTGGCACCAGCTACGAGATATCCATCAGCAGGTTTCGGAACCCAACAGGTACGGATACCCTATCCATTGACTGGCGGGGTTATTTCCAGCCCAACAACAGTGATGCAGGCACTATTACACTTCGCCTTTCATTACCACCCGGTTTTACCTATCGTAATTTAAACGCCTTGCATGGGCAACGATTTACTATAGATAATACCAATGGGCGGTTTATCGCAAGGGTAGATAGAACAGGGAT
>JBBQOJ010000474.1:0-3546 GCA_038330815.1 Chitinophagales bacterium
AAATCGGGTGGCGGATTTGCTCCAGGCCTGCTACCGCACCACATTGTCCCTGGCCATCCATTATAGCTGCATCCAGTGTAACAATTCCGTCACGGTCGGGGTTTCCTCCAAGCCCTACACAGCAATCCTGCTTGCTTTCAATATACCGTGCGCCTGCTTCAATAGCATCGATGGCTTTACCATTGACGGCCAGGATTTCCCAGGCCGTGGCATTCACTTCCAAACCGGCCTGCCAGGTAGCCAATACGATAGGCCCCTTTACTGATAGCGGTATTTTGCCCTGGAAGGTACCGTTACTAAGCAATGGCGCTGCCATTGCAGAGAGTTGTATAAATTTTCTTCGGTTAATCATTATAAAAGGTTTTTCGCCCCTGGGGTATGGCGGCCTGCCTTAATCTCTTTGCATGGATATTTTTTTCAACATTTCTGTACTTACGGTATCTGCATATACACCATAGGCGCTGGTCATGGTTCCCTTTACTTTGCCATCTTTTGATTCAATCGCATATACTGCGTCCTGGTCATCGGGATTGGTATCGCCTTCAAAACGATGCACTTCTGTAATCTCAAATTCACCTGGTTGTAAACACAGGCCGTTTTCCTGGCAGGTAATATTATCAAAGGCAATATTAAAATCAAGGGTATAACCATCGGCTTTTAAACCAGCCAGGGCTGCCACCAGCGTATCATAATTTTTCATCAGTTTGTTTATTAAGGTTATTTAAAAAGGGAAAATGTTTGGCCAGGTATTGGCAACATGCGCATAACGCTACCTCCCTGCTAACTGGGTGCTTATCACTGAAAAATACGATTAAAATAATTAAAAATTCAACTGCGACCCAAATTAAAATCGCTTTTCCAGGCAATGTGCCCCGCTATTACTACCCCATACCTTAATGAAGAGATGATCATTTTAGGGAAATTTACGGGCTGGGTTTTGCTGCTGTTTAGGTGCAAGCTATTGGGCGTTTTAGTGAATGTTGTAATAAGTTGGTACATTGCAGCGGAATACCGGGAATAAAAACAGGTAGTGCGCCCGGGTAAATCCGCGGGTTTAATCACCAATAAATCCGGCCGGTTTCCGGATAGTAGAAAAAATAATAGCAGTGCGATTGCGGTTCGGCCCGTCATAAAAGTTGCCCGTTTGGTAAGGAATAGGCCCACAACACCCCGATCAGCCCTGCACCTGGTGCCGGCTTACCAGTAAAAGTTTCATCATCGTTGCCGTGATTTTAAAATGAGTTAATATAATTATGCGTAAAGAGAAAAAAAACAACGACAAAACATCGGGTCAAACAGCAGCTGTTACCGGAAGGTTGGATATATCAAGAAATGGTATGGGCTATGTGATTGTAGAGGGAGTAGACCAGGATGTTGTAGTAAGACCAAACGATTTTAATCATGCCTTTCATGGCGACACGGTTAAGGTTCAGGTGAACAAAGATAGTGGCCGGGGCAGGCGCACAGAGGGAAAGATAACAGAGGTGGTAGAACGCCAGCGGACTACTTTTATCGGCAACGTACAGGTAAATAAGAATGTAGCTTTTTTTATAGCGGCATCAGACAAACCGATTCCGGATTTTTATATCCCGGCGGAAAAATTAAATGGTGCCGTTAATGGAGAGCGGGTGGTGGCCCGCCTGGTGAAATGGAACAAAACTGATAAAAAGCCCGAAGGCGAAGTGGTGAGCATTTTAAAAGCCGGGGATATAAATGATATGGCGATGAAGGAAATCCTGATTGAATCGGGCTTCCCGCTTAATTTTGAACCCGACGTGTTGGAAGAAGCTAGCCAGCTATCTGAAACCATTACCCGGGAAGAACTAAAAAAACGCAAAGATTGCCGGGATATCCTCACGTTTACCATTGACCCGGTTGACGCGAAAGATTTTGATGATGCCATCTCCATTCGGAATTTAGATAATGGCAATTATGAAATAGGGGTACACATTGCGGATGTAAGTCATTATGTAAAGCCGGAGGGCATTCTTGATAAAACAGCCTACGAACGTGCCACCAGTGTTTACCTGCCAGACAGGGTAAATCCCATGCTACCCGAAAAAATCAGCAATGAACTTTGCTCGCTGCGCCCGCATGAAGACAAATACACTTTCTCGGTTATCTTCCAGGTAACCAACAGGGGTGAAATCAAGCATAAATGGATCGGCCGTACCATCATACATAGCAATCACCGCTTCACCTACGAAGACGTACAACAAATTATTGAATCCGGGGATGGCCTGCATGATAAAGCTATTTTGCTGTTGGATAAACTGGCCAAACAGTTCCGCCAGGAGCGATTTGATAACGGGGCCATCAATTTTTCATCGCAGGAAGTACGCTTTACCCTGGATGAAAAAGGAAAGCCCATTGGCATTGTGGTAAAAGAGAGTAAAGATGCGCATAAATTGGTAGAGGAGTTTATGCTGCTGGCCAATCGTACCATTGCCGAATATGTATCGAGGATAAAAATCAACAAAGAACCACTACCATTTCCCTACCGCATTCACGATACGCCCGATGATGAAAAGTTAAAACCGTTTGCAGCTTTTGCTAAAAAATTCGGTTATACGTTCGATATCCACGACGAGGCAGCAGTAGCGGCTTCTTTTAATAATTTATTGAAGGAAGTAAACGGCAAGCCCGAACAACACGTACTGGAGCAATTAGGCATTCGCACCATGGCGAAGGCTGTTTACACCTCCAGAAATATCGGCCACTACGGCCTTGGTTTTGAACATTACTGCCATTTTACCTCGCCCATCCGCCGGTACCCGGATATTATGGTGCATCGTATTTTGCAGGAATGCCTGGATAAGGAACTGAAGATTGATAAGAAGATGGAGGAGAAGTGCAAGCATTGCAGCGACCGGGAGCGTAAGGCCATGGAAGCGGAAAGAGCCGGCAACAAATACAAGCAGGTAGAGTTTATGAAAGATTACCTGGGCGAAGAATTTGATGGTATCATCAGCGGGGTGGCAGGTTTTGGATTTTTTGTAGAAACAGTATTGCACAAATGCGAGGGTATGGTAACCGTTAGGGACCTGAGTGAATTTGATGAATTTAAACTTGATGACGCCGACTATGCACTGGTAGGGGTACGCACGGGTACAAAGTTCCGGATGGGGGATGCTGTGCGAATAAAAGTGGTAGCTGCCAATCTCGATAAAAGGCAACTGGATTATCATTGGGTACAGGAAACCGGTAAGCCGCAACTGGATAGCAGCAAGGCAAAAATTAGTCAACCTAAGAAGAAAAAATAATCATTTAACGCCACCACCGGGAGAGCACCGCCCGGTTAACTTACCATACCGCTGTTAACACTATGCATTCTTTCATAGAACTGTCGCAATTATTCGAAGAAAAATTTAATGTCCGCCATTTCCCGGAGCATACACCATCGCTGTACCAACCGGCACAATATATTTTGCAATTGGGTGGAAAGCGGGTGAGGCCGGTTTGTGTGTTGCTGGGGAATGAATTGTTCGGCGAGATAAATCCCGACGCCTATGATGTTGCCACGGCCATTGAATTGTTCCACAATTT
>JBBQOJ010000475.1:0-3544 GCA_038330815.1 Chitinophagales bacterium
ATTTTTCGGCCAATGCCCTTGCAAGAAAAGTAGAAAAACTGGCAACAGAAAGCTGGAAGAAAATTGATTTGTCGCCCAGCCATGCGTACCTTTTGATGATGGTGTTGGATGAACCTGGTGCACAACCCGGGACCATTGCAAAGGAAATGCAATTAACCCCCAGTACCATCACGCGTTTGATAGAAAAGCTGGAAGAAAAAAAACTGGTGCTGCGTTCGACAGAAGGAAAACTAACCAATGTGTACCCTACAACAAAAGCAAAAGCGTTGCAACCGGTAATGAAATTGTGCCTGAAAGATTTTTTTAAAAAATACGCTGCTATACTTGGTGCGGAGGAAAGTGGTCGGATGGTGCAAAGTATGAACCTGCTCACCGATAAATTACCCGGGTAGGTTTTTTAACACCTATAGTTGTATATACAAATATAAATCACATAAAAAAACAAACACATGAAGTATGTAATTACAGGAGGCGCGGGCCACATTTCGCGTCCATTAGCAGAAGCATTGCACAAGGCAGGGCACCAGGTAACCCTGGTTGGCCGGGATGAAGGCAAACTAAAGCCACTAACCGACCTGGGCATTAAAGCGGCCATCGGGTCGGTTGAAGATGCGCATTTTTTAACCGGGGCCTTTACAGGCGCAGCTGCCATATACCTGATGATCCCTCCCAATTTCTCGGTCAGCGACTGGCGAACCTTTCAGCATACCGTGGCAAACAATTATGTGTTGGCTATCAAAGCCAATCATATTAAAAATGTAGTGGTACTCAGCAGTATTGGTGCACACATGGGAAATGGAGCGGGTCCGGTTGACGGGCTGGCCGATCTTGAGGCGTTATTAAAAACGGTGGAAGGATTGAATGTGAAGGTGCTTCGCCCTTCTTATTTTATGTACAACCTCTTCGGAATGATCCCTATGATGAAAAATATGCAAATCATGGGCAGTAATTTTGGCGGTACCGGGGAGAAACTAGCCCTGGTGCATACCAACGATATTGCGGCTGTAGCGGCGGAAGAACTACTGGCATTAAATTTTACCGGCCAATCCATACGTTACATTGCGGGTGATGAAAAAACCAGCAATGAAATTGCCACCATACTCAACCAGGCAGCTAATACAAGTTCAATTCCATGGGTGTTATTTTCAGATGAACAGGCGCTGGAAGGAATGAAGGAAAGCGGGCTACCAGAAACCTTTGCAACAGGATACACCACTATGGGAAAGGCGATAAGGGAGGGTAAAATGCAGGAAGACTATTGGAAAAACCGCCCCACCCTTTCGCCAACCAAACTGGTTGATTTCGCAAAAGAATTCGGGGTAGCATTTGCAGCCAATAATTAATTGGCAACAGTGATTGCCCGCTAAAGATTTTTAACCTGAATAAAACCCACAGGGAAAAAGAGGAAAAACATATGAATATAGGTATCATCGGTAGCGGTATCGTTGGCAGGGTACTTGGCGCCTCATTTTTAAAAGAGGGGCATACAGTAATGTTAGGCTCCAGTACCGCCACAAAAACGGAAATAGCAAAGTGGCAAGAGGAAAATCCCACGTGACAAACGGGTGATTTTAAAACAACTGCGCACTATGGCGATTTATTGGTATTGGCTACAGCTGGCACAGTTACGGAAGCAGCGGTTCAACCCGCAGGTATCGACCACTTTTCCGGAAAAACAGTTATTGATGCCACTAACCCGATTGCCCCGGCGCCACCGGAAAATGGTGTTTTGCCATTTTTTACAGGCCCCAATGATTCGCTGATGGAAAGGCTTCAATCCTTGTTGCCGAAAGCCAATCTTGTAAAAGCATTTAACAGTGAAGGCAATGGGGTAATGTACCAGCCGGATTATGGCGACGTTCAACCCACCATGTTTATTTGTGGTAATTATGAAAGTGCAAAAGCGACCGTTACGGAAATTTTAACCAGTTTTGGATGGGAGCAGCAGACATGGGCCCCGCCATTGCGGCAAGGGCAATTGAACCCTTGTGCATCCTTTGGTGCATCCCCGGCTTACGCGATAACCATTGGACACATGCATTTAAACTGCTGAAATAAACAAGCAATAAAAAAATCTTCCAGCCTGTGGAAGATTTTTTTTGCACCTTATGGCTTTTGAAATTTTTATCAATGTTGTTTTAATAAGCGGTTTGAAGCACAGGAACCTTGGCAGTTAGCCGTGCAATGGTGTGCCCACCCGAAACCTAAGATTTTACTAACTAAATAGCATAGATGCTACATTGAAAAACCATAGCACTACTAGCAAAGCGCTCCTTCTCTTCCATACCGCTGCACATCAAATTCGATTGTTGCATTACTTTGCTCACCGGTTTCGCCTTCATTTTTTTAAGGTGTATCATTGCGTCCAACTAATATCAGGATCACTTGCCGGTAATTAACTATTAAGCCGGTTGCATCTCCTTACCAAAATCCCTTTCCACCTTCTACAACTGCATTTCACCATTAATAAAATCCTCCTTATATTCGGTTTACCATTTCGTAGATTTACAGCTATATGAAGATCAACATCTCTAAATACTGGATTTGTCAGTTGGGCGGTTGGGGAGCCAATTTCGCCATCATGGTTTTTTACTACCTTAATTTGTCGCTCCGGAAAATTGATAATTTCTATTTTCTTATCACTATCAGTGTATTACTGGGTTTGCTTTTTACCCACATTATGCGGATGACCATCAGGGAGTATAATTTGCTGGAAAAACCAATGAGTAAACAAATTGTTTCCTTTGTATTGGTTACCATCATTTTTGCCACTTTGTATGCCTGTGCGGATGTAGGTCTCGAGAAAATATTAGACCTTCGGGATAAACGGGCGCCAAAAATTTCAACCCTCAATGAAATAACCCGCATATCCATCAATAATTTCTTTCTGCTGTTTATCTGGAACCTGCTGTATTACACTTTTCATTATGTGGAACGCACCCGTAAACAGGAAGTGGATACGCTTAAGTTACAATCACTGGTGAAGGAACTGGAACTCAAAACGATTAAATCGCATATCAATCCCCATTTTATCTTTAACGCCCTTAATAGTATCCGTGCACTGGTAGACGAAAACCCTTCAAGGGCCCGTACCGCTATCACTGAATTAAGCAATATATTGCGCAGTAGTATGCAAACAGAAAAGCTGGAAACAGTACCATTGGAGCGGGAATTGAGTATTGTAAAAGATTACCTGGCCCTGGAAAAAATGCGGTTTGAAGAAAGGTTAAATATTGAGCTGCACATTGATGAAGATACCCTGGAACAACCCGTACCGCCCATGATGCTGCAAACACTGGTGGAAAATGCCATTAAGCACGGCATTAGTAAAAAAATTGATGGTGGCACCATACGGGTATCGTCTTATTTTGTAGATAGTCATCACGAATTGGTGGTACAAAATTCGGGGCAACTGGGTGCCTATATTAATGAAAATGGATTTGGCGTTCGAAGTACCCAGGACCGGTTAAACCTGTTGTACCAGGGAAAGGCGAGTTTTGCCATTAAAAACCTTGATAACGAAATGGTAGAATCAAGGATAACC
>JBBQOJ010000476.1:0-3542 GCA_038330815.1 Chitinophagales bacterium
GGTCGGGTGCCACTGTAAACAATCCGTCGTACTCCTGTGGTGTAAGGGTTAATCCCACCAGGTGTACGCTGAACAATGGCCGCTTATCCATCGCCAGCAAAAAATCATTTGTCTTTGTAAATAGTTTATAGGCACCTTCGATACAACCCAGTGCTGCGGCGCCCTGTGGTACAAGGATGGCAATACGTTTCATCTTTCAAATGTAGGAAAAAAATAGTCGCATATCACCCCTTAAAATGCCGTTTTTACACCCCGGTAAATTAAAGTACCGTTCCTACTTTTGTTTATGCAATATAAGAATAACCGGGGCTGCATTGTTTAAATAATAAACAACGTGTATTTTACCTTTAAGTCAGCCGCCTCACTAAACTCAAAAAAATGAAAATCCTGAAGAAAATTTTAACTGTACTAATTATACTGGTTGCGTTACCCCTGCTGTTGGCATTATTTGTGAAAAAGGATTACCAGGTACAGCGGGCCATTACCATTAACCGGCCCAGCAGCGAAGTATATAATTATGTGAAGTTGTTAAAAAACCAGGATCATTATAGCAAGTGGGTAAGGATGGACCCTGCAATGAAAAAAGATTTCAGGGGTACAGATGGCACGGTGGGGTTTGTATATGCCTGGGAGGGCAATAAGGATGCAGGCAAAGGGGAACAGGAAATTATAGCCTTAGAGGAAGACAAATTGGTGGATGTAGAAGTACGGTTCGTTGAACCCTTTGCTGGTGTGGCACAGGCGCCGATTGGCCTGGAAGCGCTGTCGCCGGCTCAAACCCGCGTTACCTGGGGAATGGAGGGCAGTTCGGATTATCCTATGAACATTATGAATTTATTTATTGACAATATGCTGGGAAGAGACATTGACTCAAGCCTGCTGATGTTAAAAGAACTATTGGAAAAATAAATGTTACTATGGCAAAGCAACTATCGACAGTCAAAGACACGCCTCCAATGATGGAAGCGGATACCCTGGTGGCCATGTTGCATCATCCGCTCCAGGAGGAAATAAACCTGGTGCGAACGATGGTAAAAGGTGCCGACCAGCGAATTTCAGAACGCATCAAATGGAATGCACCCAGTTATTATTTAGACCTTCCATCGATTGATAGCACAAAACAAAGGCAGGTAGATTTTTTAACCATGCATATAAAAAATACCCGGCTGGTGCATTTAATATTTCATCACCCGGCCATCGTTTTGATTGAATCGCCACTGCTGGAAGGTAACTACAAGGACAGGCGCATGATTTATTTAGATGATAAGGCAGCCATTCAAGAAAACCACGAAGCCATTGTAAGCATCATTCGCAATTTAATATTGACAATTAGCGGGAAATGAGGAGTACTAGCTCTTTGTAGGAATGCGCTTATTTTTAATGAACCTTTAAAATAAAACAACATGATTGCAGTTAACCCTTACTTAACATTTGATGGCAATACCGAAGCCGCCTTCAATTATTACAAGACTGTATTTGGTGGTGAGTTCGCCATTTTACAGCGTTTTAAAGATATACCGGCGCCGGGAGGTGATGATGGTGGTTGCGGAGAGATGACCATTTTGGTCGCAGACGCTGAAAAAATTATGCACATCGCGCTGCCGTTATCAAAGGGCTATGTACTAATGGCCTCTGATTCGATCCCATCGATGGGCCACCAGTTAACCGTGGGAAATAATTTTACACTTTCGCTCAGTGCGGGCTCCACAGCAGAAGCCACCGACCTGTTTATCAAATTATCCACGGAAGGTAAGTGACATTGCCGCTGCAACAAACTTTTTGGGGTGCCTTTATGGGAAGTGCACAGATCCTTTTGGCATACAATGGATGATTAGCTGCGATGAGCGATACGTTTAGAACGATATCAGGCGCCTCCCCCATCCTAAAAAAAAATCAATCGTTATGGCAACGAACTATTTATCAATTTACCAATTAAGGTCCGGCTAAAATATCGGAAGCCATTCTATGCTGTTGACAACTAGCCGGAAACAGGTGGATACTATTGTGTAAAGGCGCTTTCCGCGTGGAGGCAAGTTGAAAGGAATAGCAGTTACATGACTTCAATTGCGATTAAAATTTTCAGTAATCGGACGGAAAACTTTGGGAGGTAGTTCATATTGGGGAAGAAGACCTGCGGCAGTCGACCCCGTTCATCACTGCTACAACCGGATAGTGGCGAGCCGATAAAAAAAAAATTAATCCCCAACCCAAAAGAAAAGAATATGGTGGAAGTTTTTAAAACGGACGTGCAACATGTAACTGACGCTGAAAGGGTGGCCAAAGAAATTCAGGCAGCAATTCCGGGATGCAAGGTAAATTTCGACCTGCAGGATTGTGACCATATCCTCCGGATAAAAATGGATACAGGAGTAATTTCACCTGATACTATTATTGGTTGTGTTCGCTTGCTGGGTTTTAAAGCGGATGTATTGCCAGATACAGTTCCCGGCGTTTTTCCTCAACTGGATAAAGGAGGTGTTACTATTTTTAGTCTACCCTTTTCAAATAAGTAATGTAGTCCAGCCAGGCTAATTTTACCAGGGTTGCCTTGTTTTCATTTGACCCATGTTTGCTGTTGAGTTAATTTTAAAAACTGCGCTACTGGGAATCTCTACTAACCCATCCAACGCAAACTACTAACAACTGTTTTCTCCGCTCTGTCAATGGTGATAGTACTTAAAACAGGTGAAGTGTTAAATTTTGCGAATTACTAACGTTATCCATCAAATTACATGATCATTTGGTTTCACTCACCCAAAGTTTCGCCTTGGTTAATTCGCCCGGTTTGAAACCCTTCGATTTACCCGGCACGACAAGACTAAATGCATCAGAAAACTTTTCCACCATGGTTTCATTGGCAACTACTACAATGCGGTTCCATTGAGTGAAATGTTTTAATCCAACCACCAGGTTTTTCAGCCAGGCACCCAAGGTAAAATTGCTGACTTGTGTTTCCAAATGCAACAGGTAGTTAATTTTACCAGTACGGTTTTTTAGCTCAGCCAGTGCAGGTTGCAATACCTCCTCGAAATCTTCTCAAGTAACTTCCCCTGTGGCTTTTACACCCACTGCATGTGAGGGGAGGTCTTGCATAATTGTTAACATGTTACTTGTTTTGGCTTCCAAAATCCAAGTATCATTCCAGAAAATAAATCAGGTCAAAAGCTAACAAACTATGGCATTTTGTGTAAGAATAACTATCGAAAGCAATTACAAACTTTTCATAACCATAATAATGTGGAATTTTTACCCAAGCCATTTCCCTGGCTCATCAGCAGGGAAAGTAACCAAGCAACCAATGCCCCGGTTAAGGTATTGAGGAAATTTACGCCGTCGTTATTTAATATCTTTCTTTTTTCGAGGGTGGCGCCCAGCAGCGAATCCGCCAGGTTACCCAGTGCACCAGCCAGTAAAATAATTGGCAGGGAAGAAAAATCAGTCGTAAACACCAGGTGAACACCCGCAATGATGGCAGCACCCGCAATGCCTGCAAGGGTACCTTCCAGGCATTGCGGGTGCTGCCATCATTGCGGGTGTTCACC
>JBBQOJ010000477.1:0-3538 GCA_038330815.1 Chitinophagales bacterium
CCGGCGACATTAAATCTGAATTTAAAAAATTATCCAACAGCACCCTCGAGTTACTGGAAAATTTTAAGAATTATGGCGGTAACAATATCCAGTATAAGTTTGAGCTGCCCGGCGAGGGACTGGATGATTCTGCCAAAGCAAGGGTGTTTGAATCATTGATTGGGATGGGGTTGCGGCCAACCAATCAAAAAGTACAGGTAAAGGAAGGCGAGGGGATGAATAACCGCCAGGTATTTCCAGGGGCCATCATTCAATACGGTGAAAAAGTGATTGCGATTGATTTGCTCCAGGGGCAGGTACAAAAAAGCGTGTTCAATTCAAGTGACTTGCTTGATAAACAATCGCTTAACAGCGCCGAGGCCTTACTGGAATATAAATTCGCCAATGCCATTCAGCAACTGACCCAGCAACGGGTTCCACTGGTGGCCTATGCTTATGGTAATGGGGAACCCACCTACGGTTTTTTACCAGTGAACGATGTATTTGAAACGCTGGGCAGGAATTTTATTGTTGATACGGTCAATATCCGCACTCAGCCCTTTATCAGTAATGAATACGATGCCGTAGTGGTTGTAAAGCCAGTGGAAAGTTTCAATGATGATGATAAATTTAAACTGGATCAATATGTAATGAAGGGAGGCAGGTTATTGTTTTTTATTGATGCCTTGTACGCGGAGCGGGATAGCCTGCAAAACGGCGACCTGATTGCCTATGCCCGCGACCTCAACCTGAACGACTTGTTGTTTCGCTACGGGGTGCGTATTAATACCGACCTGGTGGCGGATATGCACAGCGATGTGATACCCGTGGAAGTAGGCAGCGTGGGTGGACAAAGCCAACAGCAATTGCTGCCCTGGCCCTATGCCCCGTTATTACAACCGGGATCGGAACATCCCATTGTAAAAAACCAGGCAGATGTACTGGCCCAGTTTGCCAATTCAATAGATACGGTGGAGGCTGTGGGCATCACAAAAACCATCCTCCTGGCTTCTTCCGGAAACGCCTATACGATGCCTACCCCGGCACGAATTGAACTAAATAGTTTGCAAACAGTAGCAGACATCAGCCGCTACAACCGCAAAAACATCCCGGTAGGCGTTTTATTGGAAGGGAAATTTACATCGCTCTTTGCCAATCGTGCCAGCCAGGCGCAGCTGGATACCCTACGGCAATATAACCTGCCCTTTACCCGGGAAGCTGCCAGTGATGGAAAAGTGATTGTAATTGGTGATGCGGATATTGTGATCAACCAGGTGTCAGAAGCTATCGGACCATTACCAATGGGTACCAACAGGTATACCAAGATCGGCTATGCTAATAAGGATTTCTTTTTGTCGTGCACAGAATACCTGGCCAACAAAAATAATATACTGGAGGCCAAGGCAAAGGATTATACCCTGCGGTTGTTAAACGTTCAAAAGGTGAGCGGGCAGCGGTTAGTTTGGCAGGTCATCAATATTGTTGTTCCAATTGCCCTCGTTTGCCTGTTTGCCGTATTTTATCAATGGTGGCGTAAAAGAAAATACACTACCTCCTAATTCACCGTTGCGATCCCTTTTGGGCACGCTTCATAATAACCATCATGGACAAAAACCTGTTAATATACCTTGTATTTGGAACGGTAGTCATCCTCGCCCTGGTGTTCGACCTGGGCCTGATGAGTAAAAAAAATACCATTATCTCGTTAAAGAATGCACTGGTGCAAACCATTTTTTGGGTGATGCTGGCACTGGCATTTGGTTTTTTTATCTGGTATGAGAATGGGCAGGAAGATGCACTGCAGTACATATCCGCCTATTTGCTGGAATGGTCGCTATCCATCGATAATATCTTTGTGTTCATTATTATATTTTCCTTTTTCGGGGTGAAGCAAAATGATTATTCCCGCGTATTGTTGCTGGGTATCCTGATGGCCATAGTATTCAGGATTTTGTTTATTGCCCTGGGTAGTGAATTAGTAGCCAGGTTCGACTGGGTGATGTATATTTTTGGCGTGTTCCTGCTCTACACCGGCTTTAAGATGTTCGCCAGTAGCGATGAAGAAGAGTTTAATCCCCAGGAAAGTTTTGCCTTTAAATTTATGAAGAAATTTATGCGCACTACCAACGAAGAGCCCAAAGGAAGATTTGTAGTTGTAAAAAGGGGGAAGGCTTATTTTACCACTTTGTCGATGGTGGTGGTAATGCTGGGGTTGATTGACATTGTTTTTGCCGTGGATTCCATCCCGGCCGTGTTTTCCATTATACCCGACCCCAGCAAGAAATTACTGATTTATTCGTCTAATATTTTTGCGGTGCTGGGATTGAGGAGTTTATTTTTTCTGTTGCGTGGTGCAGCCAGCCGCTTCGACTTTTTACAACAGGGTATCGCCATTGTATTGGTGTTTATTGGTATAAAAATGCTGATCGTAAAGTGGGTACATATACCGGTTTGGGTGTCTTTGCTGATGATTGTTTTTTGTATATCCGGGTCCATTGTTTATTCCATATATCACAAACGTAAAGGAATACCGGAGGATATGGTGGAATAAGCAGCGTACCTTGGAGTTAACCAATGCCTTAGCGCCCGGTGAAAATTTAAGTGCCGGACGGGCCGCTTCTAATTACCGGTTTCCGATTAAATTGTATAACACCTTTCATTTGAAATATACGTTTTCACAAATTACGTCGGTCCTTGCCGGTACCATGCGCCTGGATGAAAACAACGATGCCGGGATAGCACACTTGTTGCTGGATAGCAGGAAACTTTTATTTCCTTCCACTACGTTGTTTTTTGCCTGGCCCGGTCCACGAAGAAATGGTAATGCTTTTGTAAGGGAGTTGTACCAGAAAGGTGTTCGAAGTTTTATAGTGGAAGAAGATTTTGAATGGAGGGATGCTACTGAATTTTCCGGTGCTGGCATCCTTGCGGTAAAAGACGTTAAAACGGCACTCCATACATTGGCAGCACATTACCGGTCAAAGTTCAGCCTGCCCGTAATCGGCATTACCGGAAGCAATGGTAAAACCATTGTTAAAGAGTGGCTGTACCAGTTATTACAGGAAGATTATTTAATTGTTCGAAGTCCGAAAAGTTACAATTCACAGGTAGGTGTTCCATTAAGTGTATGGCAGTTAAATGAAGCCCATACCCTTGCCATTTTTGAAGCCGGCATCTCCCGGCCCGGTGAAATGCCAGCACTCGAAAAGGTGATTCAGCCCGGCATTGGTATCCTTACCTATATTGGGGAGGCCCATAACGAAGGGTTTTTAAACAGTCGGCAAAAAATAAGGGAGAAGTTGCAGTTATTCAACCAATGCGGTTTGTTGATTTATGGAAGGGATAACGAAGCAGTAGCGGAGGAAGTAACACTGTTTGCACAGCAGGAGCCGCAACTACACCAGTTGCAACTTTTTTCCTGGGGAAGGGAGGTTACGGCGGAATTACAGGTGTTGGGGGTGACCAAACAGCGCCAGGTGGCCACCATCAGGGCATTGTACCAACCCTTGATTAACCGGGGAAAGAAAGTAGAAGTGGAAATCCCTTTTACCGATGATGC